>PGYM01000001.1:0-708 GCA_002839675.1 Methanomicrobiales archaeon HGW-Methanomicrobiales-1
TGGCCGTGCAGCAGCGGCCAAGGGTGAGGTTGTTCGCCTATTAAAGGGGATCGTGAGCTGGGTTTAGACCGTCGTGAGACAGGTCGGTTACTATCTATCAGGAGTGTTTGGAGTCTGAGGGTAAGAATGAAATAGTACGAGAGGAACTTTCATTCGGCGCCACTGGTCGATCGGTTGTCTGACAAGGCAGTGCCGAGCAGCTACGCGCCAAGGGATAAAAGCTGAAAGCATCTAAGCTTGAAACCCGGCCTAAAAAGAGACTCCGTTGAGGACTCGGATAAAAGATCCGTTTGATAGGCTCCGGATGTAAGCACGAAGGTAACGACGTGTTCAGTCCGGGAGTACTAACGTCCAAAACTAGTGCTCACCACGTTAAACCCAGACGAAATTCTTTGTGCAAACCTTAAATTATATCCTATCCAATTGGATAGGGTATCATAATACACGGCTGCCAAGGTGGCGGAGCGGCCACGCGGTAGATTGCAGATCTACTACACTCCGGTTCAAATCCGGACCTTGGCTTACGCTGTATTCCTTAACTGGAGTATGGCGTGGAGAAGAATGTAAAAGTTCTTCGCCTGCATCTAAAAAACAAGCAAACAACATGTGGTGATAGCGGCCATAGCTTTCGGGAAACACCTGGTCTCATTCCGAACCCAGAAGTTAAGCCGAGACACGTAGTATGCTGTACTGAGGTACGCGAGTCCC
>PGYM01000001.1:735-238563 GCA_002839675.1 Methanomicrobiales archaeon HGW-Methanomicrobiales-1
ACACCTGGTCTCATTCCGAACCCAGAAGTTAAGCCGAGACACGTAGTATGCTGTACTGAGGTACGCGAGTCCCCGGGAACCATACCAAGCTGCTATCACTTCTCCTTCTTACACAAGGAAACTGTTCTTGTAATGTTTCACTAGAGAGCGAATGCTCTCATTATGTCATCGTATCGTTTCATCGGATACCGGAGGGTTCGCGGCCTGCGTGACATATACAAAAAAGGATGACCTGGTCATCCGTTAAAAAAAAGATCTTAATGCCCCTTCCAGATTACAATTCCCAAAACCAGAACGACTGCTCCGATCAGGGCAAATGGAAGCAGGGCAGACTGGGTTGGACTTTGAACCGGAGCGGTAGTAGCTGCTGTTGCTCCGGGTGTCGAACTTCCCGCATCAGTGACCTGGAATGGGATTATGGTATACGTATCATTGGTATACGTGTTATCGTGTGCCTCCCGATCGCTGATTGCGGCGATGAGTGCGTCTGCCGTATCACTGCCCTGCAGGCTTCCCGGGCCATTGATCCTGAAGACATTCATGCCGTTGTTCAGTTTGACATAATCCCCGCGGACATCGATGTCGAACGCGTTGTTCCGCATCGGGTGCTGGACAATCACGAAGTTCTGGCCGCCTGCAAGTTGACTGGTGACCTCCTGGGGGACTACGTACCTGAACGAGGCGTCAGAGTTGACAGATACAATTGACTTGGTGTAGTAGTTCTTACCGAGTATCCAGACCTGGACCACTGGGGGGATTCCTTCCGCAACGCCGGAAATCGTAAAGGGCATTCCTTTTGAAATTGTTGCCGGGGAGATCTCAGCGATGATGAAGGGTTTTTTGTATATTATACTGACCGTACCATAGGTTGTTACATCGTTGAACTGGTCTTTTGTTTCTGGCTTGCTCACTGCATAAAGGGTATACGAGCCGGCATCCAGCTTAAGGTCAGACGTATACCAGGGATATTCCCAGGTTTTATCCGGTTTTGTTTTCACCAGGGTAAATGAACCGGGATCTCCACTGACCGGTTTTTGCTGCGGTGAAGAAAGTTTTCCACCCTTCTCGGGAATGTTGGGTCCGGTTATGAAGAGGTACGTGGAATCGGAATCTGTATTCATCCCGCTGAAGATCACTTTTTCTCCCATATAATAGGACTGATCGCCTTGCGCGACGATAGTAACGTACGGCTTCTCCGCAGATACAGGAGATATCATCAGGACTGCTGCACCTGCTATGAGAAGCAGCAGGATCATCTTCCAGGGCCCGGACAGGTTGTTGCTGGCTGGTTTGGACATATGTAAATGTATGGATATTTACAATATAAAACTACCTTATTTGTATTCTGGCAGCATCATTTTACCAAAATTACCAACAGGGATGGACCCAAAAAAAAGTTATGAGTGTGGTTCTGGAGATTCGGTGATATTTCGGTTCTTTGCCGAGGTGTAAAGATGCTGCGCTGCGATTCCTCCGATTGTTGCTACGACAAATACAACGGTTAACAGTGCGAGATTATAGAGGAGGGCAAGAACAATCCACGAGCCGGGGGGATGAAATGTGATTGTCTGGTAAGGTGATACTATACCTGATACTGCCTGGACGAGCAGGTACATAAGGAACACAGCGGATACGATAACCCCGAGGAAGAGGGCGCACGCAGCTACCTCGGCCCAGATCTTTTTCATCATGGCAAACGATCCCATGACTGCCTCCCAGAGAGTTTTTTGCTCGAGTACGACAAGGGGCACGACAAACGGGGTCAGGATAAAGAGGAGCAGGGTGATCGCCGAAAATTGCAGGGTCTCCATGAACCCGAATGGATATATCCATAACAGCAGCGATCGTCCACCATAGCCCGGAATCTCGGTTAACATGTCCCAGTCGAGAGTCCAGTTGAAGGGGAACTGGGTGATTGTGCTGGCAATGAACTGAAAAGGCCCTAAGATATTGAGGAACCGGAGTTCAGGTGGCAACCAGTAGAAAAAATGACTCCAGATATAGATGAGCAGCATGGCTGCGAGTACCAGAACCAGGGACCATAAAAAGATAGATTTAAGGTATTTTTTTGCCCTGTAAAGCCCCTCAAGGAATGAGGCTGAACCTTCTTTTTTTAACGAGATGCTCAAAAAAAGGCCCGCCAGTAAGAACACGAGGCAGAACAGTGTTGCGAACCCGAGTAAAAAGTCCAGGGCATAATGTACGATTATATCCGGTTGGAGGGTCCTGCCGATGTAGCGGAGTGCCGCCTGGCCGATGGCGTTTCCCCCCAGCACAAGCCCGGCAAGAAGCGTAAACCAGAGGAGCTGCCGGTTCTGCGCCAGCGTCTTCGTGCCAGACAGGGCGGCCCCGATTCCCCGCCGGATTGTTCCCGGTCTACCGGCACCGCCATCCGGTCTGCCCTCATGGGCTGGTTCAAACGGATCACCAATACCTGCCTGCGAGGCACGGACCACTGGTGCTTTCGGGCACAGGCCGAGCCACCAGTGTTCAGCAATTTCAGATATGCGGGTCATCCCTGATCCTCCCGTATCTTTGCGAGCAGTTCCTCTGCCATCTTGGTCGGGTCCTGGGTCTTTTCGAGTTTTATCCCCAGCTCGGCTGCGAAGTCCCAGATGAACTCGATGCATTTTGTGAACTCGTCGCAGGAAATGCAATCGCCATCATGCTCGTACCAGACCTGCATACCATGCTTCTCCGAGACAAGAATATAGGCATTGGTCTGGAAGGGTATAGATTTCCCGAACAGGATGCCCCGCTCTATATCGATCTTTTCAATCTGGATCCGGTTTGCCCTGGCCATCTCCCGCAGAGAGGCTTCGATCTTTTCATCCATCAGGAGGAGCGCCTGTGAGACGCCCTGCCGTGTTATCCCGATGAGGTTTGCAATTGAGATGTTCGACATCCCGCTGCGCCGCATCTTCCAGAACTTGAACTGTTTATCGTTCATTGGCAGGAACATGTGTAAATGTATTGATGTTTACAATATAAAACTTGTGTTAACCTATCTTGTTCGCGGCCTGCATGATAGAACGGAGTGACCTATCAGAGTCACAATGAAAGTAAAATAACCTCGTAATGAAAGCGGTTACAATTATTGATCGATGAGAGAGCTCTCCTTCACTCTCCACGCTGCTTTCGGCACGGTAATCTCGAACAGGACCCCGCTCCCGGGTATCCCGGTCTCCCGGATGGTTAAGCCGGTTATCCCCAGCACCTCCCGGATAAAAAAGAGGCCAAAGCCGGTATTCTTGCCATATCCCTGTTCAAAGATCTTCTGTTTCTCATCCAAAGGGATGCCGGTGCCATCGTCACGGTACCGGATAACAAGATTCCCGTTGGGTATAACCTCCGTCTCAACCGAGATGTTCCGGACCGCTCCCCCGTGTCGGTGACTGTTATCGATCAGGTTGTAAAAAACCCTGCCAAAGAAGGAATCTGCATAAATCTCGGCATCGGATTCCGGCAGTTTCACCTGCACCGTATCCCCTCCGATGGTTGATGCAGCGTGCCTGATATCGTGACAGAGACTCTGCCACTGCGGGGCTTTCACCCCCACACTCTGGTAATCTTTGGTAAAGAGGATCTGCTCTTTTATCCTTAAAACCTGGCCACGGATCTCGGTGGCGAGCCCCTTTGCATGGGCGTCTGTTGTTGTTGCAGCAAGCATATCGCAGAGACCGAGAACACCGGTAATATTGTTCATGACATCGTGGCGTGTCACGCTGTTCATCATGTTGAGTTTCTGGTTCGTCAGCTCGAGCGCTTTTTCGAGCCGTATCTTCTCTGAAATGTCTACGATGACCCCATGGATTCCTGCAATGCATTTTTCGCCGATAATCGGGGAGGCATAGATGATAGCGGGAATTTCCCTGCCATCATGGGTAACAATTCCGCATTCGATCTGGCCGCTGGCAATATCCTGCTGAAGGCTGGTAAAAAAATGTTTTACCTGCTCGCGATCAGATTCCCGTATAATATTGAATATACCGTGTGCGGTCTGTGACTGTTCGTCGTACGCATAGCCGGTTATTTCGATAGCATTCCAGTTGAAAAAGGTAAAATTCAGGTTTTCATCGAGTTCGAATACGATCTGGGGGAGGAGGTCGGCAAGGTCCCGGAACCGGCTCTTGCTCTTCAAAAGAAGATCGCATTCTGCACACTTGGGGTTGGTGATATCGTGGAGTGGAAGCATTATGCTCATACAAAAATGAGCGTCGACCACTATTAAGTCTCCCGAAAGTGAATCAGGATCCGTTCGATTGCGGCTGCCCGGGAAGCATGAGCACAGGTGCACCCCTGATTTTTTTTAGAAACGGTTATTTTTTCTGGAGTGCGATCTCGATTGCGATCTTGAGATCCTTGGTATCAAAGGGTTTTGCTATGAAACCGGCCGGGTGAGTATCGACCGCACGTTCAACGGTCTCATCGTCAGTCTGTGACGTAATATACACGAGCCGTGCATCGGAAATATCTTTGAGCATCTTCGCGGTCTCTATCCCGTCATGGGGGCCGTCAATATTGATGTCCATAAGAATGAGATCGGGGTGGTGTTCCTGTGCCAGGGAAAGGGCATCGGCACTGTTCGTCGCCCTCCCGCAGACTTCGTATCCAATTTTTTGCAGGCGCCAGATAGTAACCCGTGCAACAATATCATCATCTTCAACCAAGAGGATCTTCGTCATCGTTCATTCACCGTGCCAATACGCGTAATTTTTTGGATATTAATCACCGCACTCGTTTACTTTTGCCGGTCTCCATGACTCTTTGGGGACCGTGATCTCGAACAGGACTCCGCTCCGGAATGTCCCGGTCTCCCGGATACTCAGGCCGGTAATTCCCAGTATCTCCCGGATGATAAAAAGGCCAAAGCCGGTATTTTTCCCATAACCCTGTTCAAAGATCAGGTCCTTCTCATCGGGAGGGACACCAATACCATCGTCACGGTACCGGATAATGAGACTCTTGTCAGGCATAATTTCAGTCTCAATCGAGATGAACCTGACCGATCCCCCGTGCCGGTTACTGTTGTCGATCAGGTTGTAAAATACCCTGCCGAAAAAGGGATCTGCATAGATCTCGGCATCGGATTCCGGCAGCGTCACCTGAACATTTTCTCGCCCGATGGTTGTTGCAGCGTACCTGATATCGTGACAGAGACTCTGCCACTGCGGGGCTTTCACCCCCAGGCTCTGGTAGTCCTTGGTAAAGATGATCTGGTCCTTTATTGCCATGATCAGGTTGCGGACCTCTGATATCAGCACCTGTGCATTGCTGTCTGTCGTGATCTCTCCCAGCATATCGACAAGGCCGAGGAGTCCGGTGATATTGTTTAAGACATCGTGGCGAGTCACGCTGTTCATCATGTTGAGTTTCTGGTTCAGTGTTGCAAGTGCTTTTTCGAGCCGTTTCTGGTCGGCAATGTCTACGATAATTCCGCGAATTCCCGCATATTCGTTCCCTCTGAAGATATGCGACGCGTACATGATAACCGGAACCATTTCTTTCTCGCTTGTCACGAGGGAGAACTGGATCGGGGGCACATTTTCACCCATAAGGATTTTTACGCACGATTCCCTGAACGGACCCCGTTCAGCGATGTCAACAAGGGAAAAAACATCAAGTCCTTTAGATAAGTCCTCGTTAGAATACCCGGTGAGAGCCATACCGGCCAGGTTGAAATACGTGAACCGGAAGTTGCGGTCTGTCTCGAAAATCAACTGCGGGATGAGCTCGGCAAGCTCCCGGAACCGTAGTTCACTCTCCCGGAGCGCAAGTTCAAGGTTTTTCTGTTCTGCAATATCAACGATAACTCCCCGGACTCCCGCAACACGGTTTTCCCCGATAATCGGGGTGGCATAAATCGTAACGGGAATTTCCTTTCCGTCCAGGGAAACGATACTGCATGGTAACTGTCCACTGGTACTGTCTTTGAGGATGTGGGCAAAAAAAGATTGAGCCGACTGGCGATCGGACTCAAGGATAATATCCGTTATGCCGGTCTTTTTCTGTGACAGGTCGTCATAGGCAAATCCTGTCATCTCAATGGTATTCCAGTTAAAAAAGGTGAACTTCAGGTTTTCATCCAGTTCAAACACAATCTGGGGCAGGAGCTCGGCGAGTTCCCGGAACCGGCTCTCGCTCTTTAAAAGTGCCTCCTGCGTGTTGAGTGATTCTGTTATATCAACAACGATGCCCCGGAATCCCCTGAGCGCCCCGTCACGATAGACCGGGGCTGTGGAAATATTGGTCGGCATCAGGCTCCCATCCTTCTTTCTGAGGTGATATATGTCGAGGGTGGTTTTCTTACCTGCCAGGATCTGGCCCAGGTTCCGCTGTACCTGGTCCCATTCCTCCGGAATGATGATATCCCGCATGTTCAGGCCGGCGTCAAGCATCGGGCGGGTGATCCCGAAAACATCAGTGGCGAACTGGTTTACAAAGGTAAGCCTGCCGCTCGTGTCTATCTCGTACACGAACTGGGGGAGAAGTTCGGCAAATTCCCGTGACCATGCCTCGCTCTCCCGGAGTTTTTTCTCGGTTTCGGTGAGGTTCTCAAAATTGATCCTGAGCTCCTGTTCGACAGCAGTCATCTGCTCGTACGCAGCTTCAAGTTCATCATTTTTGTGGAGAAGTGCCTGTTCCGCACGTGTGCGTTCAGTGATATCCCTCGCTACTGCCAAAATCACCGTTTTCCCCCCGAGATGATATGTGCGCGAGTTTACTTCAGCGGGAAATACCGTTCCGTCTTTTCGTCTGACTTCCGTGTAAAAAGTAGTCTCTCCCCGCTCCTTTAAAGCCTGGCCGATGTCCGGGACATTTTTCTGGTTAGCTGCGGATAAGACGTCCTTTACGGTCATCGTGAGAAGTTCTTCCCGGGTGTACCCCAGCGACCTGCACATGAAATCATTGACTTCCACGAACATTCCCGGGCCATATGGCCCGATGAGATGCATAAAGATCGCATCATTTGCATTGTTAAAGACACTATGGAACTTTTCCTCACTTTCCTGCAATAATTTCTGGCTTGCGGCAAGTTTGTCGAACTGTTCCCGGAGTTCCTCTTCGACTGCTGCGAGTTGCTCGTATGTTGTGGTCAGTTCGTTATTTTTGTGGAGAATTTCCTGTTCCGCGCGTTTGCGTTCGGTATTGTCGATGAATGTTTCCACCAGGCATAAACGACCATTCAGGGTGACCGGTATGACATCCTTGATAATCGGGATCTGCCTGCCATCAGCCGTAATTAGCATTCGTTCCGCGTTATCAACGGTCAGGTGGAGATCCGTGATCGGGCATTTCCCGCACTGAGTCGGGCAGATATACTGCTGGCAGACCTTCCCCACTATCTCCTCTTCGTCAAGTCCAATCATTCCGGCTGCGGCAGTATTCACACTCACAATGGTGTGGGTTTCTGCATCGATGACCAGGATGCCTGATTTTATAGACGAAAAGATCCGGGCAAGATATTCCTTGCTGGCTGCCAGTTCCGCCTCCGTACGCTTGCGTTCGGTAATGTCGCGGACAAAGGCAATACTGTATTCGCTGGTGTCTTCCGTGACATATGTTGCCACGATTTCGACATCCATGATCTCCCCGTTTTTGCGACGGTGCCGGGTCTCGAACCGCAGGGACTCGCCTTTCCGAAGGGTTGCCATGAATTCCGCCCACATATCAGGATTGACGACCGGGTTCAGTTCATAAACCTTCATGGATAGAAGTTCTTCCTGCGAGTACCCGGTAACCCGTGAAGCTGCATCGTTCACGTAAAGGATTTGGGCCTCGAAATTGAACCAGAATATTTCATCATTGGCATGGTCAACAGACGCCTTGAACAACCTGAGTTCGTCGGTCATCCGCTTCCGTTCTGTGATGTCGCGGACAAAAGCGAAGCTGTATTCGCTGCCATCTTTCGTGACATAGTTTGCCACGATTTCAACGTCCATGATTTCCCCGCTCTTGCACCGGTGACGCGTGGTGAAAAGTTGCGTTTTTTCCTTCCTGAGATTGGATACGAATCCCTGCCAGACAGCCGGGTCGAAATCCGGGTCCAGTTTGAAGATCTTCATGGCAAGAAGTTCTTCCCGCGAGTACCCGGTATTCCGTGTGGCCGCATCGTTCACGTAGAGCATATTGCCATCAAAATCGAGCCAGAATACCTCGTCATAGGCATGGTCGGCGGAAGCTTTGAACAACCCGAGTTCATCTTCCATCCGCTTCCGGTCCGAAATATCAATGATCGATGCCACACTCTGGCTGGTCCCGGGGAAGAGCCCGATCATGATGATGACTTCCATGGTTTTTCCCTCGCTGTTTACGACCCGTGCCTCGTACCGGTGCGGCACCGTTGTATCGCCGGTCCTCCTGCGCTGGTGATAGTCCCGGACAAGATCCTGGAAGCTTTTTTCGAAAAGGGCAAAGGCATTCATCCGGTTTTCTACATCTTCACGCCGGTAACCAAGGAGATGTAAGAATAAGGTATTGACCAGTGATATCGTGCCGTCATGTTCAATGACTGCCATCGCTGTTCCGGAGTTCTCGAAAATTGTCTGGTATCTCTGGATGAGATCTTCTGAGGACTTCTTGAGCAGGGAATGGACTGCGGCCCGGTCACGGATTGCACGGTGATATTTTGATTCGAGAAGAGAATGTTCTTTTCCCGCACGACCAAATGCTGCATTCAGTTTTTCCTGTTCTTCCGCTGGCAGGCGCTTAAGATGCGGCTGCAATTCGGTCCAGAACAAGTCAAGCGGTTTCATCGTGGATCACGGAGGATCTCGATAGAGACAAGGCTGAGTGTCTCGTTGTAGAAATCACAGATCCCGGCAAAGTTGTGGCCAATCTCGCCATAGGTGAAAAGGCCGATCAGCGGGGCGTTCCAGAGATCCGATGCCGCAGATATCTCTTCGGTTACCATAGGTCCGAAAACATGATGCCGTGCCATGCAGGAGAAGAGCAAGATGAGATCTGCACGGGGGTGCTGCCGGTGCCATGTCGTGAGGTCCTGGACTGATTTTTCAATAATCTCGTGCCCGAATGAACTGGAGAACCGCACCCTGGTCCCCTGGGGCATGGTCCCGGCAAACGCCAGAGAACCGGTCTCGAAATTGATGGAAAGGAATGTCCTGAGAATCTCGGATCCATCCGGCCTCTTTACCAGCAGAGGGAAAGATACCGCCATATCCTGGAGGTCCTCGTCTCTGACCTGAAGGTATTCCTTGAAAATCTCAACGGGAGAGCGGTTGTTGATGGACCGTACAATATTTCCTTCCGAGGAGGTGATCACCATCTCTCCTCCCACACCCGTCCACCCGCTGGTGGCAATGCCATTGACTTCCACCCGGGACTGGTCAAACACGATCACGGCAGCACCATCTGCTGAATATCCCGTATGGGAAAAAACATAGGTTTCCAAAAATTTCCCGTCATCTCCGGCAATTCCCCCGAAGATCCGGGTTCCGGGAGGATTTACCGATTCAATACCCCGGACCAATGCCTCCCCGTCATTCTTGAGACCTGACATGGTGACGATATAGGCTGGACGGGAAAACTTTTCCTTCCCCCAGGAACCAATCCGGCTCCCGAAGTCAAAGGATGATATATCGTTTTTCTCAAATAGGGCCACAGAAAAAACAGTGGGATCGATATCGAACAGGCAGCACACGGCAGACTGCTCGAGTACCGGGTTTTCCTCTTCCCCGGCCAGGATCTCTCCTGAAGTTGAGCAGCCGAACACGGGGAATCCTGCACGGGAGATTTCAGATGCAAGATCCGGAATACCGAGGGCTACGGAGCTGAAGATGATCCCGAGCGTTGGGCGAAAATCCGAAAAGTTTCTGATCCGTTCGGAAATTTCACTTGCTGAATCCGCTGAAAAACAGAAACTGGGAGACATAGTGGTTACAGACTAATATCTAAAGTAGCATAATAAACCTCCTGCCATGCATAATAATCCTGAAGACGGGCGTTTCTTTTTAAAAAACAGTTACCCTGAGGGCTTTTCCACGTCCGATCAGGATTCATACCCGGTAATCCCCGGAACCGGTTATCCGGTCATTTTTTACCCGGCATGATTCCCATCATTAGGGAGAATTTTTAATATCCGTTTTTACAAAGGTGAAGTAATCATTCTGGAGGTCTTACATGAAACAACAGTATCTGATGCTCGTTATTCTGGGAATAGCGGCAATCGCCTGTCTCTCGCCGGTATCCGCTGACGAAATCGGCGGCGACCAGGGATGGTACGCAATCCACTGCAATGTGTACGGGGCGAATATCTATCTCGATGACAAATTTGTCGGGACTGCGCCGCAGGGCGCCCTGACGGTAGCAGTGCCCATAACCGGCACACCCTATACAACGCTCCGCGTCCAGAAAACTGGATACGCGACTTTTGTCGATTCCATAACTAAAGTTCCTGTCAAGGGCGAGAGCGTTGATCTCTACGCAACCTTAAACGAGTTGCCCACGACCACCGCAGCTGCCGTTGGCGGGGACGTAGGATGGTATATTATCCATAGCAATGTCGACGGCGCAACGGTGTTGCTCGATGAGACGAACAAAGGCGTGGTCTCACAGGGCGTGGTCTACGTCCCGGTCTATTCAACCGCTAGCGTGTACCATACCTTTACCGTAAAGAAGGATGGCTACACTTCCTATAAGGGGAATATCGACCGTATGCCGATGAAAGGGGAGAGCGTTGATCTCTATGCAACAATCAACCCGGTTCCCACTCCTACGGCAACACCCACGAGTATCGGGGGAGATATCGGGTGGTACAATGTTCACTCTAATGTTGACGGGGCCACAGTCTCCTTCGACAACGATGTCAAGGGTACTATTGCCAAGGGAACGCTCAGTGTCAAGGTGTTTGTTACCGGCACTCCCTACCGGGCATTTACCGTCTATAAATCCGGATATATCCCCTATACCGGCTCCATTGAACTATACCCGGCAAAAGGACAGACCGTTGACCTGTATGCAACCCTGAATGCGGAGCCGGAAACAATGACTCCCGTTCCCACCACAAAAGCTCCGTTATCCCCATCAGTCGCCTTAATCGCGCTCATCATGGGAGGAGTATGTGTCGGGATGTTTGCAAGAATCCGGAAATAATCTTTTTTTTGTTCCTGTCTGCCCGAACAATTGGATAAATAGGAATGTTTCAGGAAAGATGCTTTTTTCCCGCGCTGAACGCCTTTCCCACAACGGCCCCGCACCGGAAGTATTCGGATCGGGTCACATCGAACCCCATGGGATTGATCTTTGCAAGATCGGGTTTTCCCCCTGCGTCCAGCACCTTCTCATCGATCTTCACATCAAGGATTTCGCCGATAAACTGCGTGTGGGAACCGATTACAACCGTCTGTGAGACCCGGCATTCCAGCACAACCGGGCATTCTCCCACATACGGGGCATCGACTTTTTCCGCTTTTACCGGTGTTAACCCGGCCCGGAGGAATTTATCGGTATCTGCCCCCGATGCGATCCCGAATACATCCGCCCGGCTCACCTGACCAGCCGAGGGGATGCTGACGGTAAATTCTTTTTTTGCCATCAGGTTCCGGTAGGTCTGGCGGGAGGGGCGGACCGATACCGCGATGCTGGGGGGATCGGAAGAACAGATGCCTCCCCATGCAGCAACCATGGCATCGGGTTTCCCGGCTTCGTTGTACGTCCCGACAAGAAATACCGGGAGCGGGTAGGCAACCGTGCGTGGACCAAAGGATCGCTTCATTACGATTCCGTTGCCCGTGGACTGTTATTAGGTTTTTGGCCTGCATTCTCCAGCCCGGTGCACCCCCTTACTTTATTTCCCTGTCTCACCAAATCCAGAGATAATGATCATTGATCCAATCGGGGATCTCCTCTCCGCGCTCAAATCAGGAATCCCGGACTCCAATAAACTGCCTGCCCGGGCCCGCGAAGAGTTTTCCAAATTGTATGCGGAGTTCCAGGAGATTGAGCAGCCGAAGCTGGAACAGGTGGTGATCCGCGACGGGCTGGACGGGTTCTGGATCACCGTTCCCGAGTCCCTGCCGGAACGCACGGTCCTTTTCCTCCATGGCGGGGGATTTACCGTGGGCTCGACCCGGGATCATATCGGTATCTGCACAAACCTAGCCCGGGCCTGCCGCTCCAGGGTGTTCTCGGTGGACTACCGGCTCGCCCCCGAGCATGTCTTTCCTGCAGCAGCGGAAGATGCTCTCTGCGCCTACCAGTACCTTATCGCTCACGGGACTCCCCCCCATCACATTGTCCCGATTGGCATCTCGGCAGGGGGAACGCTGGTGATCGATCTTTTGATCTCTGCAAGGGATCGGAAACTGCCTCTTCCCCTTGCAGCAGTCTGCCTGTCACCATTGACCGATATGCAGTTTCCCGGAGAATCCGTTGAAAGAAATGCGGAACTCGACTGGATCACCCCGGCCCGGCTCCATGCGATCCGCACGGTATACCTGGGAGGAAAGGATCCCAAAGATCCACTCGCATCACCGGTGCATGCCCAGCTGCACGGGCTCCCCCGGCTCTATATCCAGGTCGGGACGCACGAGCTCCTGCTTTCGGATGTGGCAGCCTTTGTCCAGAAAGCGCGCTGGGCGGGATCACCCGTTCAGCTGGAACTCTGGGAAGGGATGTTCCATTGCTGGCAGGTCTTTTCCCGTGATGTGCCGGAAGCCAAAAGAGCGATTGAGCACATCGGGTCATTCGTGCAGGACACCCTGGCCCGGTAACCGGCAGGGCAGAGCGATACATCTATTGTTTTTCCTGCTGACATCCCTTTGCTGAACCTTATGACCCACAGAATCGTACCTGTTTCTTTTGTTATCGTTCTCCTCCTGCTCCTGGTATCCCCGGTTGCAGCGACTATGGCACTCACCGATGTGTCCTATACCCCCAACCCGCCGCTTGTTACCGGCGGGCAGCAGCACGTGACTGCAATGTATTACATCGGTCCCTCAGGTTCCACGACATTTATCAAGGGGCATGAGCTCCAGATGCAGACCGAACTTTTGAATGCCCGGTGGGACATCCAGGTAATCCAGAATGGCCGGAATGCCGCCCAGCAGAGCGCCTCGGGTTCGACCGCGTTTGTCAACGGGGAGATCCTCTCCTACCCCAACAACAATGATATCTCCCTTTCCATCACCATTGACGGGGTCGTCCCGCAGGCGCAGGCCGGGCAGGTGATGGTGCTGCAGGTAGAAGAGCTGGATACTGCCGGCAACGTGGTTCCGGGTAGTGTTATCACCCTCAGCCAGCCGGTTGCAGGAGAGCCAGGGACTTCGGTCCCGACCGTGCTTCCTACGCTCACACCCCCGCCCATCCCGCCGAATCCAACAAAATCAGCAGGTTTTACCCTGACTGCGGGAATCATTGCCTCCGGTCTTGCATTGCTTGTCATAGTAAGGCGCGATGAGTAACCGGACTGGCTTAACAGCCCAATAATTTCCTTTCCTTTTGCCCGGGCTCATAACCTTCATCATATGAAACATCCCATCATTCGATCCTATGTTTGAAAGTATTGGCAGAAGTTTCGCGCTCGTAAAAACGAGCTGGAACATTCTCATGGACGACAAAAAACTTCTCGTGTTTCCGTTACTCTCGGGTATTGTGTCGCTCATTGTCCTGCTCACCTTTGCCCTTCCGCTGATTCTTACCGGCAGTTTCATGAACAATACCGGTTTTGGCCCGGTTATGTTCTACGGGCTCCTGTTTGTCTTCTATGCGGCCAGCTACTTCGTGGTGATCTTCTTTAACACAGCATTGATCACCTGCGTCAATGCACGGCTGAACGGGAAGGAAGCAACGATCAACGATGGCCTCTCGAATGCCACAAAACACATCGGCTCGATCCTTGCCTGGTCACTGGTCTCTGCAACTGTTGGCATCATTCTCCAGGTGCTTGAGGACAATGTTGGCTTTATCGGGCAGATCGCAGCAGCCCTGATTGGCGGGGCCTGGGGCCTTGTCACCTTCTTTGTCGTCCCAATCCTCGTTCTTGAGGACAAAGGCGTTGTCGACTCGGTGAAAGACTCCGTATCCCTGATCAAAAAGACCTGGGGCGAGAGTATTGTGGGCGGCGGCTCGATCTTCCTCGTATTTCTCGTAATCGGGATCATCGCAGCTATCGCGATCTTTGGGATCTGGATGGTCAGCCAGAGTTTCCTGCTCGCTATCGCGCTGCTGATAATCGTAGTTGCCATTCTCGCAGTTGTGGCATCGGCCATGCAGGGCATCTTTGTTACCGCGCTCTATACCTATGCCCGGACAGGCACGGTCCCCACGTCGTTTAACAAGGATCTTATCGAGAATGCATTCATGCCAAAACTGGGATCAACCCAGGGAAATATCTGAACCGGGATTTACGGTCCCCGTTTACAATCTTTTTTTATTCATCAGGCACAACATCATCTGATATTATGAGTATGATGAAAGAAGCCATGCAGGGAAAAGGCGAGAAGAAATGGTGGTACCAGATCGCCGTAATGATCATGATCTGTGTCTTTTTTGTCGGCATTGATATCTACAGTAATGGGAGAATCACCTGGTCGGTCTGGCCGGTTGCGGCAGTCCTGTTCTTTGGTGTCGGTTTTTCCCTGCTCAACAAATTTGGCAGGGAGTAATTCCTTTTTCCGGTAAAAACAGCCCATTCGTTTTCCTGCGCCTGCGTCCATGAAATTATCCGGATCGGAGGGGGTTGAATGGCCACAATCCATAGCTTTACACCTGTCGCCCACCCACCTTTTTTATGGAAAAAATGAAAGCCTGGTCTGCCCTTGGCGGCACGACGCCTGCAGAAAAACTGGGTGCCCTTGGTATTTTTGAAGGCCGGACTCTCGATGTCCGTTTTCTTGATGAGATTGCCCGCACGTATGGGGTCACGGTTACCCTTTTTTTCGAAGAAGACCTGGCCCGCACCCGCACGCTGGAGTCCGTCCAGCAGGAATTTGCCCATGTCCCGGAATTTGAACGACCGTATGTTGCGGTAGGAAGTTTTCTGAAGTTTACCCGGGAGAACGATCCCTCGTTTGAGCAGACCATGCGCGAATTTCCCCTGATGATCGAAATTGTCACGGTAGGAGAGACCTGTTCAAAAGAGGGGAAGAGTATGCCGTACGTGGCCGGGCTGATGCCGTTCCTGGATGAAATGGATGTGGAAGGGCAGCCCCCGAACTGATCGGGACGATTTCCTGCCACTGTCATCGGCAGCATCCTGAAAGACCGCTGCCGGGAAAAACACTCACCGGACACTCATCCCTTTTATGAAAAAAATGCCAGGATACACCCGGAATTCTGGTATAAAACACTATAAATTTCAGAAAAACCTATTCATTACGACATGAGCCTGTTTCATAAGAAAAAACTGTTCAGTGCAGTGGATTCCGTCCTGCCAAGCAGGCTTTTATTAAAATTCCGCAAGTTCGTTTTTTTTGAACCCTTTATTGGCAATGATATCGCAAACCGGGGCAGGTTCTCCCACTACGGTTGTCTGGAACGCAAGGAGTTTGCACGGATCTTAAAGAAAATACGGTCAGAAACCGAACTGCTGCTCGAAGACATTGAGGCCTATCACATCTACATGGCCGTGAAACGGACGCAGAAGGTGCCGGGCGATATTGCGGAAGTTGGTGTGTACAAAGGCGGTTCGGCAAAGATTATCTGCTCGGCAAAGGGTGATAAATCCCTTCACCTCTTTGATACGTTCGAAGGATTGCCCAAGGTTGAAGATATCGATATGGTCTGGCCGTTTTACGAAGGCAAATTTGCCGCATCGTTCGAATCGGTCCAGGAATACCTCAAAGGCAACAGCAACGTGTTCTTCTACAAGGGATTCTTTCCCGATACCTCAGGACCTGTTGTAGATAAGAACTTCTCGATGGTGAATCTCGACGTTGATACCTACGAGAGTTCCAAGCTCTGCCTTGAGTTCTTCTACTCCCGGATGACCCCGGGAGGCATCATCCTCTCCCACGACTATGTGACAGCACCCGGCGTGAAGAAAGCATTCGATGACTTTTTTGCAGACAAGAGAGAGCCGGTGCTCGAAACCGCAGGCTCCCAATGCCTTGTTGTCAAGGTCTGAAAAAAAATAGAGATATTTTTTGTTCTTTTTTTAAACCCGTGAGGGATTATCTAGTCCTTGACAATCAGGATGCCAAAGAGGACCAGCATGAGTCCGATGCAGAGGACTACGATCCCAATCATTCCTTCAACAGCGATAATGACCTGGGGCAGAAACGCCCAGATGCCATAGCATCCCAGTGCACACAATACAATGCCGATGATTAATGCAATAATACCTGTCTTATCCATAATCAATCCTCACAGATCTCATTTCTGAATCCGACCATATAATGATACCGGGTTTTACCGGGGGGGTACGGTAATGTGTTTCTGCCGGAGCGTCTTCCACGGGTAGGGGAGGATGATCATCAGGATAATGGCAAAAGCAATCGGGATCGGAATCGTACCGAGCGCTGCGGCAAGTGAGTAATGGTCGGCGATGATGCCGTTGACTGCCACGCCGAGACCCCCGAACCCGATCGCAAGCCCGAGCATGATGCCCGAGGCGAGCCCTACGTTCCCGGGCAGGAGCTCGTGGGACATGGCAACGGCCACGGCAAAGGTGGACCAGAGGAAGAACCCGAAGAGGATCAGGCCGATGATCGACAGGATCCCGCCTGTAAGCATGAAGATGCCAAACGGGGGGATACAGAGCACGAGGCCAAAGATCATGAACTCTTTCCTGCCGTACCGGTCCGAGAAATGTCCTCCTGCAATCTGCCCGGCAACGCCGGCCAGCAGCATCAGGGTGACTATCACGCTCGCCATCACCAGGTCATAGCCCTGCGAGACGAGATAGGTAGGCAGGAACGTGACTGCGGCAAAAATTGCCCAGGCCCTGAGGATGGAGGCAATCATCAGGATGATGAACGGTTTTTTTGACGTGACTACAGGGGGTGTATCCCCCGGTGTCGCTAATGGGGGGCAGGCTCTCGTGATGCCCCCGGGCAGGATATACTTTAAGGCAAAGGCCATGATGACTGCTGGAATAATGAGCAGGAGGAGCCCGGGCAGTCCCAGCCACATGGCAAGGGCCCCGGCCAGTACCGGGCCGATTGCGTACCCGAAATTACCGCCAACAACGAAGTATGACGTGAGCCTGCCCCGGTTCTCGCTGCTGCACAGGCGGCTCACCATGCTCAGCGCTGCCGGGTGGAAACAGGCATGACCGAGTGCGGCGAGTATGGCAAAGAGCATGATGAGATAATAGTTATGGGCAATGCCCATCAGGCCGACAAATACCGCCGATATGAGCAGGCTGACGCTGATATTGATAGTCAGTCCTTTTGTGTCGGAGAGCCAGCCGAATACCGGCTGGGTGAACGACGAGGTGACATTGTAGGCCGTGATTAAGAGACCCGCGGTAAAATACGAGTACCCGTTATTGAGGATCAGAAGCGGCAGTATCGCAGGCAGCACCGGCATGTAGATGTCGGTGACCATGTGGGCAGCGGCAAGGCCGGTGATGGTCTTTGTTGCGCTGCGGGGCGGGGTTATGGTTTCCGTACCAGTCGTAGGATCTCGACCTCGAACTCCAGCACGTCCCGGGTGTGGAAGGCAAAGGTGCGTTTGATGGCAAAGGCACTGCCGACCTGTTCGGCAACTTCCGCCCGTTTACGGATGAAGGCTTTTACAAATGGGGTGGAACCCGCATTAAATATACTGTACACCACCGGTGCAACGGTGATGGCAAGATCGACGAACGGGCGATCTGCATGTATCTTCTGTGCCCCGAACGGTGGGTTCATGACCACGGTGTCGCAGGCGCCGATCTTCTCCGGTAGCGTTGGATCCTGGATATCTGCGGTGATGAACTCCACGTCAGCATCGAAAAGCGCCGCGTTCTCCTGCGCCACGGCAACGGCATTGGGATCTTTCTCCACTCCTTTTACCGACCCGGCGCCAAGGAGTGCAGCGCCGATTGCCAGTACTCCCGTACCACTCCCAAGATCGCAGACGCGTTTACCCTCGATGTCACCCTTCATCAGCGCATGATAGAGCATGCGGGCGGCAAGCGGGGCGGGGGTCATGTATTGTTCGAGCGAAGGCCGGGGCTTTTCATACCCTTTCGCCTTCTGGAGTGTCATCTCAAGTTGTTTTAATTTCATACAATCTCGTCAATGGCATAGTCGTCCCATGTCCGGACCCCGCAGAGGATTTCGAACTCCTGCGGGGAGAGGACGGGTGCGGGGAAGCGTACCTGGTCATCGTAGGCAAGCCGGGGGCAGGCCGTGTTGACATAGCAGGCAAACCCGAGGTTGAGCAGTTCATCCGGGCTCACTTCCCGCATGGTAACGATCACTGCTTTGGGTGAGAGCACGGATAAACGCTCTGCGAGTGCCATCCGCGCCTGCCCGCACTTGGAGCTCACGATAATGCCGATCGTTTCTGCACCCCGGGCCTTTTCAATCACCGCGAACCGCCGGCGCAGGAGAGTATCGCCACTGACTTCCTGCGCAATACCGGTCAGGGGATCGAGCGCGATTACCCGTGCTCCCGTGGACAGGGCAATGCCGATCGGGTGGAAGACACCGGTGCCGACAAAGAGTATTTCCGGAGCCTTCGTGGCCCGGGCTGCCGCAAAGCTGCACCCGAGTACCTGCCCCCGGTTGGGTGCCCGTGTTCCCCCATCGGCTACCCGCACGTCTATCCTCTTTTCCTGCAGGAATGCTTCCATGGCGGGGATAAGGTGGATGTGCTGCACGGTGGTAACGAGCCCCACGGTCTTTTCTTTCAGGAACGGGAGGGCTTCTGCCAGCACAGCGACATCAAAATCGACCGGGTAGGGCTCGAAGATCACGTTCTCCCGTTCATCGACCGGCGTGTGACCGATATGCACGAGCACGTCTGCATAATCAAGAGTATCGAGGGCGAGATCGCAGGCGCCATAACAGGGATCGCCGCTGATGATGACCGCAAAACCGGCCTCCTTCAGGCCTGCGGTATACTCCGCTGCCCGCCGCTTGAGCCCGGCAGGAAACTGGAGGGCAACGGTACGTGCCCCCCGCTGCTTCAAACGATTGACCAGATCAGAGATATCGTTCAACCACGTGCACCTTTTCGTCAACCACGATCTTTACGAGTGACTTGTACGGGCGCCCGATATCCGGATCGCCCCGCTGGATTGCAATGCAGACATCGACAATTTCAGCCCCGGCAATTTCGAGTGCCTTTAAGAGCGCTTTCATGGTGCCGCCCGTGCTGACCACATCATCGATGATCACGACGCGATCGCCTTTGTACACGCCGTTTAAGTAGAGTTCGCCCTTGGAGTAGCCGGTGGTCTGGTGGACCGGGATCTCATGCGGCAGCTGGTACTCCCGCTTGCGCATAACGACCATCGGTATGTCGGTCATCGTGGAGAGCACCGAGCCGATGTGGATGCCCATGGCTTCCACCACCACGATCTTGTCCACGTTATTCAGGTCCATCACCTTGATCATCGCGGTGCAGACATCGCGGAGCAGTGCGGGTTCAACGATTGGTACGCCATCGGTGATCGGGTGGATGAAATAGTTGTATTCTCCCCTCTTTACCATGGGGCAGGTTTCTAAGGATTCTACCAGTCGGTCAAGCATGTAATTCACCAATATCGGTTAAAAAAGCCTCAATGCGTTCGCTGTGCACGTGGGGCATACAGACGATCCGCAGGTGCCCGGGTCTCGTCCACGAGACTTTCCACGGCTTTGGGATATCTTCTTTCTTTGCGATAAATGTCGCTACGTTCACGTCGGGTGTTACTGCCCGCTCAAAACCAAAGGTTTCCATGCCGGCAATAAGGCGATGGGTATTTTTCATGCACCCCTTCACGATCGCCCGCATGCCCTCAATCCCGAGATAGTCCATGACCGCAAGGGCCCCGACAACGGGTGCCCCCGGTCGGGTGCCGGCAAGAGTGAACTCCTGTTTTACCGTGAGGTACGGGGTATCGATGTTAAGGGAATTGAGCATATCCGGCTCCCGGGTGAGCAGGCAGCCGCACGGAATCGTGCTCATGCCCATCTTGTGCGGATCAACGGCGATCGTGGTGACGCCAGGCAGGGAGAAGTCGAACGGTATCTGTTTGTCCATAAACGGGATCACCATGCCGCCAAAGGCCGCGTCCACATGGAAGAACACATTGTGCTGGTGTGCGATCTTTGCAAGGGCGGCGATGGGGTCGACCATACCATATTCGGTGGTACCGGCAATGCCGACCAGGGCTATCGTGTTGCTGTCGATCTGTTCTGCAGCGGCATCGGCATCCATCCGCAGATCCCCGGAGAGCGGTACGCCCCGCATCTCGATGCCGAGAATGTCGCAGGATTTCTTGAAGGAGAAATGCGCTGATTCCGGGATCACTGCGTTCGGGTAGGTGATCTCGTTTCGCTGCACCTTTGCAAGTCGGAGTGCCTGGAGATTTGACTCGGTGCCCCCGCTGGTGGCATATCCTCCGGCGTCCGGGCAGTGATAGAGGTTCCCGAACCGTTTGATTAAGAGCTGTTCAAGGGATGCCGTGCCGGGAAAGAGGCCCGGATCGCCGAGGTTGGTCTCCATGAACATGCAGTGGGCCCGCACCGCAACCGGGTGAGGGAGCGTGCACATGGAGCTTAAAATGTAATTATGGTCAATATCCTCCCGTTTCTTTTGGGAGAAAAAAGAGAAGAGTTCTTCTTCAGGACAACCCTTATTCAGCATCTTTTGATCTCGCGGCTTCGAGGATAATGCGCTTTTCGGTCCGGGCAACCGCCTCGCGGATCTTTGCGATGGCGTCGATGTTTGCCGAGATGCTCGTAATGCCATGCTCGACTAACCATGTGGCCATCTTCGGGTCAGAACCGGCCTGGCCGCAGATCGAGCATTCGATGTCGTAGGCCCTGCACACCTGGATTGCGTTGTGGATCAGGTGCAGGACGGCCGGGTGCTGCGGCTGGTACATGTCCGCCACATTCTCATTGTTGCGGTCGATGGCGAGCGTGTACTGGACCAGGTCATTGGTTCCGAATGAGGCAAATTTGATACCTGCCTTGCAGAACTCCTCGATCATGATTGCGCTCGACGGGATCTCGATCATGATGCCGAGGGAGACCTTCTCAACGTCCACGCCGTTTGCCCGCATCATCTCCTTTGCGGCAAGGAACTGGTTGGGGTGGGAGACCATCGGGAACATGATGCCGAGGTGTTCGTATCCCTCTTTCCAGAGTCGCTTGAACGCTTCCACCTGGAGCCGGAACTGGTCCGGGCTCTGGAGATCGCGTCGGATGCCTCTCCAGCCGAGCATCGGGTTGTGCTCGTGGGGCTCGCTCTCCCCGCCCTGCATGTTCCGGAACTCGTCGGTTGGTGCATCGAGTGTCCGGACCCAGACGGTTTTTCCCGGGAAGGCGTCGAGCACAATCTTGATGCCATCGTGAAGTTCTTTGACAAACTCGTCTTCCTTGTTGTTGGCAATGAACCAGCCCGGTGTCTTGTTCAGGCCGAGGATCAGGTGCTCGATCCGGAGCAGGCCGACACCATCTGCGCCGGTTGCTGCTGCTCGTGCTGCTGCTTCGGGAATGGAGACATTTACCTTTACGCTGGTTGCGGTGATGACCGAAGAGGCCGGGGCAACCAGCCGCTGGGGAGCTGCTCCCTGTACCGGGGCTGCTGCCTGCGGGAGTAACCCCTCGTAGATGAGTCCCATCTCGCCATCGACCGTGATCAGCTGGCCGTTCGTGAGTATTTTGGTGGCCGTCTTGGTGCCTACGATCGCCGGTGTGCCGAGTTCCCGGCTCACGATCGCTGCATGGCAGGTCATGCCGCCTTCATCAGTGATGATCGCAGCTACCTTGCGCATGGCCGGCACCATGTCCGGGTTGGTCATCTTCGTGACCAGAATGTCGCCTTCACGGACTGATCCTGTGTCCTTGACATCCCGGATAACGACGACTTTTCCTGAAGCGATACCGGGTGCTGCACCCTGACCCTTTAAGAGGATCTTTGCTTCCGACTTCTGTCCGGACATATGCTTATTCTCCTTTTTCTGTCCTATGGTGGTGATCGGCCGGGACTGGAGGATGTAGATTGTCCCTTTCACAATGCCCCATTCAACATCCTGCGGTATGCCGTAATGGTTCTCGGCGATCTTGCCGTACATGCCCAGCTTGGCCACTTCTGCGTCCGAGAGCACCTGTGCGTCCTGCCGGGCCGGGGAAACATCCACGAGTTTTGTCCCGTGATCGCCATCGGCGATGATCTCTATCTTCTTGTTCGAGATGAGCGTGTCAATGACCTTTTCGGTCCGCTGGTCAAAGACGTATTTGTCGGGAGAGACCGATCCTGATACTACTGCCTCGCCGAGTCCCCACGAGCCTTCGATGATGGTATTGGGCTCGCCTGTGATCGGGTGGGAGGTGAACATGACGCCGGCTTTTTCAGAGTGGACGAGCTGCTGGATAACAACGGCGATATTGACCGAGTGGTCATCGAATCCCTGTTTTGCCCGGTAGTAGATTGCCCGTGCCCCGTAGAGCGATGCCCAGCACTTCTGGATGGAGTCAAGGAGGTTTGCCTCCCCCTTGATATTGAGAAATGTCTCCTGCTGGCCGGCAAAGCTGGCGTCCGGGAGATCCTCGGCAGTTGCACTTGAGCGCACGGCCACGATGAGATTCTCGGCAGACATCTTCTTGTACGCCTTCTTGATCTCATCGCTGATGATTGCCGGCATCTTTGCCTTCATCACCAGTTCTTTTGCATGGTCGGCAGCTTTTTCGAGCGCCGCATTGTCCTCCACATCGAGATTATCGAATGATGAAAAAATCTTATCTTCAAGATTGGTCTCAACCAAAAATCTGCGGAATGCCTGGGCAGTGACCACGAATGCCCTCGGCACGGGAAGGCCGATAGAGGCCATCTCCCCAAGAGAAGCTCCCTTACCCCCGACAGATATGATATCTTCCTTCCTGATTTCCTCTAACCAGAGAATATTAGGGACATTTTTCATGTTCGCACCACTTATGATGTCGACTTCACTCGTATAATAATTATCATCGCCCGTTACAAATTCGGGCGGATTTTTGCCGGAATTGTCCTTTTTTCCGCTGTTTTTAAAAAAAGTCGCACACAGATTGAAAGTTATGACAAATGGCCAATCTTTTAAGATTATGAGCATGACCCCCTATCTCCCCCGGTGGAGGAGGCCGTCCATGGAAAGTCCCCCTTGACCCCCTCGGTAATACTTGAAAAACAAAGAAAATCCAGGTCTTTTGCTGCATACTTTTCCTGCGTCATCTGCCGGATCATCTGCCGGCCCGCAAAGAATAACCCTGATTAAGTATGGCGGCGATATTCTATGGGTTTTTATGGCAAACGCAAAGGTGCTCGTCAGCGATCCGCTGGCGGAAGAAGGGCTTGTTATCCTTCGGGCGGCAGTCGACGTAGATGTCAAGACTGAGCTCAAGGAAGAAGAGCTCCTGAAGATCATCGGGGACTACGATGCCCTGCTCGTGCGGAGCAGCACGGATGTCAATGCAAAGGTGATCGAGGCAGGTAAAAAGCTGAAGTTCATCGGTCGTGCCGGTGTCGGTGTGGACAATATCGATATGGACGCGGCAACGAGGAAAGGTATCATCGTTGCCAATGCTCCTGAGGGAAATACCCTTGCCGCAACCGAGCACACGATGGCCATGATGCAGTCTCTTGCCCGCAACATCCCGCAGGCAAACGCGAGCCTCAAAAAGAAGGAATGGAAGCGCTCGAAGTTCATGGGCGTTGAACTCAACGAGAAGACTCTTGGTATCGTCGGGTTCGGGCGTATCGGACGTGAAGTGGCAAAGCGGGCTAACGCAATGGACATGAAATGCGTTGCCTATGATCCCTTCATCACCCAGGAACGGGCAGCCCAGCTCGGCGTCGAGATGATGTCCATGGCGGACCTCTTCAAGGTCGCCGATGTGATCACCGTCCACACCCCCCTGATCGCCGAGACCAAGCATGTCATCAACGAAAAGAGCATCGCGACGATGAAAGACGGCGTCCGGATCATCAACTGTGCCCGGGGCGGCATCATCGATGAGAAAGCGCTCTACGATGCAGTCAAGAGCGGCAAGGTTGCCGGGGCAGCTCTCGATGTCTTCGAGACCGAGCCTCCGACCGAGTCCCCGCTCCTCACCCTCGACCAGATCATCGTGACCCCGCATCTCGGGGCAAGCACGGTCGAGGCGCAGGTCAATGTGGCAGTCTCTGTTGCAAAGCAGTGCATTGAAGTTCTCAAGGGCGGGTCTGCGAAATACGTGGTCAATGCCCCTATGGTCCCGGCCGAACTTGCCGATGTGCTCGCACCCTTTGCCCAGCTGGCCGAGAAGATGGGACGCTTCGTCACGCAGATCGCGGGCGGCAGGCTCTCGTCCGTTGAGCTCATATACGGTGGCGAACTATCCGCCTATGCCGGCAGCATGAAGTACGTGACCCGCCTTGCCCTCAAGGGACTCCTTGACCCGGTGCTCCAGGCACCGGTCAATATCGTGAACGCGGATTTCATTGCAAAGGAACGCGGCATCTCGGTCAGCGAGACCGTTACGCAGGAAGCCAGCGGATTCAAGAACCTCATCACCATCCGGATCAAGACCGACAAGGGCGAAGAGACGGTCAGCGGCACGGTGTTCTTCAAGGGCCGCAGCCGCATTGTCGCAGTCGGCGGCTACACCATGGACATGATCCCCGAAGGCTACGTGATCGTGTCACGTCACCTGGACAAGCCCGGAGTCATCGGGCGTGCCTCCACCATCCTCGGGAAGGTCAACATCAACATTGCCGGCATGCAGGTCGGCCGGATCAATCCCGGCGACAAGGCCATCATGGTGCTGAACGTGGACAGCGAAGTTCCCGACAGCGTGATGGAAGAGATACGCGGGATGCCCGGGATCTTCACCGCTACGTTTGCCAAGATATCGAGCGAGAAGATTTAGGATACTCTTTTTTAAATGAAGCAGTGTTGACTGTAGAAAAAATAAAAAAATGTGGTCATTATTTGTTTTGAGGAACAGCTAATTGTGCAATACGAATGAAAGCTTGACCATTCTGATTTTCAATGATTTTAAAGGCAGGAGTACTTGTTAAAGTGTGAATGCATGCATGATGTACAGAAAGTATAGCATCTTGCAAAACCTGATCTGTTTCCATATCTTCAATATTTAATCCAATTTCTTTGCACTTTGCGCTTGAAATATGGCGAGAATGTGATTTCGTTAAAGCATGGTCTCCTAATTCTCGGATAATTGATAAAATTTTTTCATCTTTCTTAGGGTCATCTTTCAACATTCCAGTACGTAACCAATCTGTGACAATATCTTGCGACCATGCGATTGATTTCTGGCATTCTCCAAGCAATGTTGGATTGTATTTTGCAATAATCGGTTGCCAAAGTGGTACTCGTGAAGGATCTTTTTTACATTCATCGACAGCTTTTTGAAATTCTTCAATTACTCCATGAGCAGGCAAATTTCCAAATTGAGGATCAATGGGACCTAAATTTGATTGTTTTCCCATAACGATACTTTTGCATGAACATGCTATCATCGTTCCAGCTGACATTGAGAGTTGAGGTATTATCGCTCTGACATTGTTACCGAACATCTGCCGAAGATAATCAACTATCGACTCTGTTGCAGCTAAATCCCCTCCGGGTGTATGCAAAATTAGATCCAATCCTTTTGAACGGTCTAAACTGTGGATTGTTGTCATAAATCCATTTTTATCGTTATCATTTATTGCTTCATCTGGGATACCGGGTTTCTGTAACCAACCTGAATAATAGATAATTACATTTCGACCGGTAATATCAGATAATTGTTTGAGGTATTTTCTTCTTAATATATCAAAAGGGCCTGCTGAACTTAGTGTATTTAATTCGTTTAAAAGTGAATTCCAATCTGGCATTTAATCACCAGTCAGATGAGGAAGTTCTTTCTTCAATTTTATAGGGTTGTTGGGAATTTGCTGTTTGATAACTGGCAATCTGACAAAGAATTTTTTCACGCTCTGATATTTCAAGCAATCCTAAAACCTTAAACCCCTCATCAATGTCATCAGAATTTAATGTCATGTGATGACCCTTTTGTGTGTATCCATTAATTAACTTTATTAAATAATGCTCTGAAAATGAACCCCATCTAAATAGGTTTTTCCAATCAGTACTCATGACATAAACGCTCACATTTCACACCCCTTCCATTTCCTTAACTAACATAATCCCAAACCTGTCCATTTCGCTTAGCATGCCGCCCGTTGCATTTCACGAAATTGCCCCGCATAATATTAACGAAAATCGGTTTGCGGGATCGCATTATCCGATATTATGATGAACGCCGCCGCCCCCGAAGGGGCGCCCCCGCGGCGGATCAGGGGCCGGAATCCCTTTAAACCGACCTGTGCCCAGCGAGGCCCCGCTGAGGCGGCCGAGCAACCCCCGGAGGGGGTGGGCTCACTCGTTTTTTCAAATGCCTATCTGGAAAACCTTCAGCTAAAAAATTGGGGGGAGGTACCCTGTCTAAACTTTGAGAGGGGGTACCCCACCCCCCACTCCAAACCAAGAGGGGGGGACCCCCTCCCCCCCTGTCGTACGAAAGACAGGCACCCACCCCCCTCCGGTTGCATGCCCTAGCCCACGGCTTCCAGTGGAGTCACGACTGAAACTCCATTTCATCACGCGAATGAGAAGGGGGGGGTGGGAGCCTGTCCAAAAAGGGAGGTGGGTATACCCACCCCCTCTCTAAAAAATGAGTGGGGGTACCCTACCCCCCTCTCCAAAATAAGAGGGGGGGACCCCTTCCCCCCCTGTCCTGCGTAAGACAGGCTCCCACCCCCCCTTTGCCGCAGGGACCCGGGCAGTGGTTCGCGTGGAGGTTCAGACGGCGGGGTGTGGTTTGGGGAGTCGCAGTCCGGAGGGGGGGATACCCCCTCTCTTTGCCCGGACAGGGTACCACCCCCTCCCCCTCTCCAAAAAATGAGTGGGGGTAACCCACCCCCCTGTCTAAAATAAGAGGGGGGGATACCTGCCTGCCCTACCCCCTCTCCAAAATAAGAGGAGGGGACCCCCTCCCCCCACTCTAGGGAAAGACAGGGTACCCCCCCATTTGCACGAACCTGCCCACCGCATAATAATCATAAAACCGGTGTGCGGTAATGCATGTGGATTCCATGCGGTTACCGGACGCAGTGCCGGCCATTTTTCCGGGACCGGAGCATTAACCGCATCGCATTGATGAAAAAGTGGTCGGTTGTGTTCTCTTACCCCATGAGCGTAAGGAACAGAAGGAAATAAGCGATAATCGAGACCACTGGGATAATCCGGATCGACCAGTAGTTGACCTGCTCAACCCGTGCCGTATCCTTGGCCTCGGTAAATTTCAACACAAGGATACCGGAAATGAGCACCATGACGAGCGTTGCATACGTAATGATCATGAACAGGTCAAGGAATGTAGCATAGGCAACGAGCGGGATTGCATCGGCAACACGCCAGTGGATGAGTACTGCGGCAAGGAACATCGAGGCATTGATACCCAGCCGTGACGAGATTCTCATCATCAGGGAAGCGAGGGAGACGATGATGATGAGCATTACCGGCAGGAAAAATTTCAGGATCGTTGATGTTGCGTCTCTTACAACGCCATAGGTAAAGACAGCCCGGGAAAAAGGAACCTCATCTGTTACATAAGATTTGTTCGTGATACGAGAGCCGGAACCGGTAAGCGTCCATCCCGGAATGTTTGCTCCGGGATCGAGACCGCTGTTTTCCGGGTCGATCACGAGAATCATCTCCCGTTCGTTCTTGATTTTGGGCTCTATCCTGATGGGGAGCACATGCCGGTCAAAGGGATAGCGGCTGAGGTCAGGTTCGGCAGTCAGGACAGCAATGATCCGGTACACCTTTTCATGGGGTGCATCGGTGACGGTCGTGACAGAGGTGATCACTCCGTTCATCAGCTCGAGATCATTAATCGACACGGGTTTATCGGATTTGAGGTTCAGGTAAAAATCTACCCCGACCGTCCCGGTTCCAATATCCACCCGGCTGAAGTCAACAACATAGATGCCGATCTGCACGATATCAGGAGTAGTTACTGCAGGTTGTTCTGATACATTTGAAACTGCCCCGGCAGAAACGGGGGCCGCGATCAGGACGATTGCAAACGCAATTAAGAGAAGGGCCCAAATGCAACTCCCCGTTTCCCGGAGGAGCGGATTTTCCGCCTGCACGGGTGCCTGCTTCAGATTCATGGGCCCGAAATTGCGTTTCACGTTCTTTCAAAAATACTGGGATGCCCGGGTATATTAATTGCGATCCGCTTCATGCCTCCAAAATTCCTGACGTGGTGTGCATGCAGCATACAACTCGTGAGGTAACCCCCAACGCGTCGGGGAACCCTGCGATTGACGGAAAACCCACTTGAGAAAAGGCAAAAAGGATTGTATCCGGGTTCAAAGGTGAAAAAACACCGGTTTTATTACATTATCAATAACTATTATATAATATTTTTTAATTGTAATCCGTGTTTCTGATTATCCCATTGAATGATAAGGGATATAATGCAACTGCGATCCCGATCACATTCCAAGTGTATTATCGAAATATTTATGAATATATTTAACGTTATTATTTCAGTATTTGAGTTTCATCTCGAAATACCTGTGCGGTGTTGGAAAATATGGGTCGGTTTGATATACGACGGAGTTGTGAAAAGGCATTTACCGGCCTTGAGGCAGCGATCGTGCTGATTGCATTCGTTGTCGTAGCAGCGGTGTTCTCGTACGTGATACTAGGGGCAGGGTTCTTTACCTCGCAAACGGCTCAGGCCACCGTCCAGTCTGGCGTAAAGGTGGCAAGTTCAAGTATGCTGCTGGACGGGAACGTGTACGGGATTAGGGTAGATCAGAATCCTTACCTTTCGTATGTTAACGTGTCGGTAGCACTTACGGCAGGAGGCACATCTATGGACTTATCCCAGATTATCGTATCCTATAATGATAATAACGGGGGCTACAATTCAAGCCTGACCTATATGGGTGTGGCGCAGGATGGAGGTACCCCCTGTGCCAGTATTGTCGGAGGTACTGCCGGCGGCGATGGAAGGTGGTGTATATCAGAAAAAATCAATAATGAAACCGCTGGCGCCATGCTTGAACCGAATGCCCAGATGATACTTTCCGTTGGTGTGCCGGCAAGTGCAACTGCGAAAACGAAGTTCACGCTTAATTTCCAGCCCGTTGGTGGGGCAGTGCTTCCTCTTAAACGGACCGTTCCCGCAACAATTACTCCGGTGCAGATATTATATTAGTCATTTTTTTAGTTCTGCCGGTTTTAAAAGGGATCATTTCTTCACAAACAGGTTTCCGCCCTTGCTTTCCATGATCGTCCCCCCGGCAGGTGCAGTTTTCTTCCATTTTCCGATATTTTTGCAGTCATGTTCAAAGGGAAGGCGGTGTTTGCCACAGAAATATTGGTTACAGTACTCACAATGAAACGGAAGGTACACCCGCTCGCCGCAGAAGGCACAGTCCTCATGGACGGGTGGTTTTTTCTTTCCGAACAATGTTGAGATGAATGAAACAACTGAGTCGAGTATTCCCACAAACCTGTTATTGCATTTACCGGGTTAAAAACATTGAACCCGGAAATAATCCGGGAGCGTGGATTTCCCAACCATGGCCCGTGAATTTGTGAGATAAACTGACAGCACAATACCGTTACCGGACACCACGAAAGTTGATCCGGGAATTACAAAATTAAAAAAGAGCTGACCTATTCCGGTCAGGATTCGTTTCACTCCCGGTAAATCTTCACGGCAACCGGGAAGATCTCCGGACGCTTGTCGGTCATGATATACGTATAACTCATCACGTTTACCAGGTATTCGAGATACCCTTTGGCAAAGTCTGAGAGCCACTCGTTCCTATTGCCCAGGATCAGGATATGGAACCACTGGATGAACAGGCAGATGAACGTGATCATGCCATAGATCCAGAGTACGATACCGATCAGGATCCAGTAGAGGATGCGGATGAGCAGCTCAAAACGGCTTGCATCTTTCTCAAACACGAAGAGTTGTTGGGTGCCAGTATTGTCAGACATTCAATCACCTGTTTGAGCGTGTGCGGGGGTGCGTAATAAAGTTCACGATACCCGTACCTGGTCCGTTTTTGACGATTCCGTACACTAATTTTTAATAATACTAGCACAGATGTTATAGAGCATCAGATTTACGAGGGCTCGTGGTCTAGTTGGCTATGACGTCGCCTTGACATGGCGGAGGTCCTGAGTTCGAATCTCAGCGGGCCCATCTTTTTGTTTTATTTTTCCTGTATTCCCAGCATACAGCGATGAGCATCGCGATGATACCTGCATCCGTCACATGAACCCCCGGTGTCCGCATGCAGGGATAAATGGATTTGTTAATTCCTGTATCCCACGGGGGAATTCATCCTCACGGGTCTGGTTATTGAGCAGCTGCTGTTTCAGGGCAATCAATTTTAATGAGCAGACTTCCAAACCTATTTCCATGAAACGGCTGTATCGCTCGAAAACCCGGCGCGTGCTTGGCGGCGTATGCGGGGGGATTGGCGATTATCTGGAGATTGATCCTACAATCATACGGCTGGTATGGGCAGTACTGACCCTGGTTACCTGGGGAATCTGTCTCCTTGCCTATATTATCGCCTGGATCCTTGTGCCGGAAGAAGAAACACCTCATGAGGATACATTCAATCAGTAACCGTGATATAAGGAGCCGGTAATCATTTCCTGCCTGAAAAAAAACCGGATGGTTTCATGAAGATCCTCTTTGTCGTCTGTGGTGAAGGACTCGGGCATGCATCCCGCAGTCTCCACCTCGGGCATTACATGCTGCAGCAGGGACATGAGATCCACTTTGCCGGTTACGGGAAATCCTATGATTTCATGAAGCAGCACCGCTGCTCCCACGTCCATTATACTCCCCGTGAAGTCTGCCTTGAGGGGGAGAACGGTTTTTTCAGTCTCAAAAAGACGCTCTGGTGTTCTAAATGGATCGTGCTCGATATGATCCGGTCCGCACTCAGCGTACGGAGTCTCATACGGCAACACCGGTTTGACTGCGTTGTCTGCGACACAATGTACGGGGGGGTCATTGCCGCACGATTGCAGAATGTCCCTGTGGTCTTCATCACCAACCAGAACCATTTCAACGGGCCCAACCTGTCGACAAATATTGTCTGGAGGATCCTCAATTTCTCGATACAGCGGTACATCCGTCTTGCCGATCACGTGCTTATCCCGGATTATCCTGCACCCGATACCGTGAGCGAATACAATATTGTTGTCCCGGAAGGCGAAGAAGGACGGTATACTTTCACCGGGCCGTTTTACGAATTCGATCCCTCCCGGTACCGCTATGAGAAATCAACGATCTTTGCCAGTTTCGGCGGAGAACCGTACAAACTCCCGATGTACCTGATGTTAAAGACCATTGCCGATAAACGAAAAGACCTGCTTTTCGATGTATTTTACACGGGTGCGAACCTGCCGGAATCGTCTGACAATTTCCTGTCGCATGGCTATGTTCCCAATATCTATGAGCATCTTGCCCGGGCACGGATTGCGATTGTGCACGGTGGTCTTACCACGCTGCACGAGGCCCTGCTCTTTGAAAAACCCGTGCTGATCATCATGGATCCGAGCCATCCCGAACAGCAGAACAATGCCAAAAAGATCGAAGATATCGGTGCAGGCATCACCATCGATGGGCGGCTCGTTACCCAGGAAACCCTGGTGCAGAAAATTCGAGAGACCGTTGCCCTCACTCCCCACCCCTTCCGCGAGGTTCATGCCACTATCAATGGCAGGAAAAATGCTGCAGGGATCATCTGCGATACGGTGAACCGCAGGAAACCTTCATCAGGAACACCTGCAAAAACAAGCTGATCAGGGGATTGTTATGCCAGAACCCGGGGAGATTACTACACTGAAACATTCTGATGAAATCCGGATATGCCCGGACTGCGGCTATACCTACGGGTTTCACACGTCATTTATTTCTGCCAATGCCGGCAAGGTGCGTCCCGTAAAAGATACCCGGGAGGTGTACCGGGTAATTCTTATCTGCCCGGAATGCGGGGCACGGTATGACGTGGGATGGCGTGTTTCCTTTACCGATACCGAGGACCGGGTTATCAAAACCATAGAACTCCAGCAGCACACCCCATGAGTAAACATACCCTCAGTAAATCTAGGAGGGTGACGAGCCGCCCTGACAAGAATCCGGTGCCGGCATGATGCGGTGTGCCGAGTGCAAGGGAAAAGGGATGTGCGGCCTGCCCCGCTGCCCGATCATGAGCCGGTTCCATGCCCAGGTATCCGTAAAACCTTCGACGAGTTACCAGGGCAGTTCCCCCTCGGTTTTCATCGGCAGTTACGGCTATCCCGATGTGCAGGGCGGACCCCTGCTGATTAATGATTCCGATAATCCCCCGGAATGGCTCCGGCAGAATCTTGGCATGGAGGATATCGTGGGGATCCGTGCCCGCACGATCCGGGGCAATTCGGGACTGCACACGGTTGCCGGCAACCTGCAGGAGATTGCGCTCTCCACCATCCCGCTCGATGTTGATGTGTTGTTCACCAAACCGGTTGCCTTCAGCCTGAACTTCGATGGCACGGTTGCCCCGGTCGGGCTTACCGGGCCGGTGAAACATATGGATGTGATTGGCAGTGCCCGGGTGGAGCGGGCTGTTGACCGGGTAACGTCCGATACCGATGTTACGGCTACCGATGCCTGCGTGGCCCTGATGGACTCTGAGATCGATGTGTACCAGATCACCAAGCTGATGACGGCAGGGTTGCTCGGCAAGCGGCGGAAGTTTGTCCCCACCCGCTGGGCGATAACCGCAGTTGACGATACCCTGTCCATACAGATGAAAAAAGAGATTGCCCGCTATCCCCCGATAGATGAGATCCGGCTGTTCGATGGCGAGATCTACGGCAACCGGATCCTCTGTATCCTTATCCCGGGTGACTGGAAGTACGAGATGATCGAGATCTGGGGAAAGCAGACCCTCTGGGCAGGAGACGAAGCAGTGATCGTGCAGGACCGGGAGGGCATGACCAAGAAAGGCTACTCGCCCATATCCGGGGCGTACTATTCTGCACGGCTTGCTGCCTGTGAATATCTCAAAAGCATCCGGCGCTGTGCCCGGGTGATTATTGTCCGCAACATATCCAGCGAGTACTGGGCGCCGCTCGGGACCTGGGTGATCCGGGAGGCAACCCGGAAAGCGATGCAGACTCCCTCCGTGGCCTGTCCGTCGCTCGATGTGGCTGCCGCCGAGATTTCCGCCCGGCTCGGATCCGGTGCATGGCTCCGGCACAGCACGCTTATTCCGGAACTCAGAACCCAGAGAACGCTTTTCTAGGCCTTGTAGGCCTGTGCGGAATTTGCCTGCCGGTTGTACCGGTCCCGGATGCTGTCAAGTGTTTCGATATCGGTGATATCCTTGTCATCGCGGAGCCGGATAAAGCGGGGGAACCGCAGGGCAAACCCGCCCTCATAATTAACACTGGCCTGCAGTTCAGCGTACCCGACTTCAAAGACGAGCGTTGGCTCAAACGTCACTTCCTTGCCGCTCTTTGCTATGACGGTGTCCTTGAGCAGAGCGTAGACCTCGGCTAACTGTTCATCGGAAAAGCCGGTGGCAACCCTGCTTAAGGGAACAAGTTTCCCCTCGTCCTGGCAGGCGACCAGGAACGAACCGAATGCATGTGCCCGTTTCCCTTCGCCCCACTCGGCGCCGATCACCGCGAGATCGAGCGTGTCCACCTCAGGCTTGATCTTGATCCAGTTCTTCCCCCGCTGGCCCGGTGAATACGGGGAAGCAGGCACCTTGATCATGATCCCTTCGTGCCCGGCAGCGAGAGCATCGGTATAGGTCTTCTCGATCACGGCCGCGTCATCGCTCACCACCTGCGGGGCGATGAACATTTTTATCACGCTTTCGAGTTTCTTCCTTCGCTCGGTAAGCGGGAGATCGATTAAGGTCTCGCCATCGAGCCAGAGGATATCAAAGACATTGGGCACCAGCTCGACAGCCTCGGTTGCCTCTGCCACATCATGGCGGCGTCGGAAGCGGCGGAGCACGGATTGAAAGGGCATGGGCTTTCCGTCTTTTATTGCGATGACTTCCCCGTCGATGATCACGTCATGGTCGGTTGCCCCGAGCAGCTGCTGTATCACGTCCGGCAATGCCGCTGTCACATCCTCGAGCCGCCGCGAGTACATCCGCGCCCAGTTGCCTTTCTTGTGGAACTGGAACCGTGAGCCATCGTACTTGTATTCCGCGGCAATCAGCCCGTGCCCGGTAATCATATCGGCGATGGAACCCTGCTGGGCGAGCATCATCCGAACCGGGTGGAACGGGGTAATATTGACCTCCCTGAGTGCGTCCGGCCCGATCTTTGCCAGCCGTGCCACCTCCCCCGAATCGTTCAGGGCCTGCATTGCGTGCTCGACGAGGGCTGAATCAACGGCAAACGCTTTTGCGATCGCGTCCCGCACGCTCCCTTCCCCAACGCCGATGCGGAGCTCTTCGAGCATGATCCGGGCAAGGTACCTGCCTTCGAGCGGTTGGGCACTGGAAATAAGTTTGCGTACAGCACGTAGTTTCTCCTGTTGTGGTTTCTCACGCTGTACTGCCTGTTGTGACTTTTTGCTCCCTTGTTCAGAGATATTGATCAATTCCCTGTACACGGAAATGAGGTCCAGGTCCTCATGAAAAAACAACATCCTCTGGTTTATCTGTGATTTTTCTGAGAGGAGTTCCTCAACTGCCTGCCCGACATCGCCGGTCTGGTTGATCCTCTCAATCACCTGCTCTTTTTTAATGCCAACTACATAGCCGACGGCTTCGTACAGGAGGTTCGGCCCGATCCCGAGTTTCTGTGCACTCCAGTCAGGAAAGATCCTCCCCATGACAAACCGCACAAAGACCGGCAGCTCTTCAGGAGATAATGTCGGCAGGATCGTGCTGATGAGATCGATCATCTCCAGCCGGCCGGAGATACCTTCGAGTTTCTCGCAGGTCTTTGAAAAATCCATAAAGAGCATGGGGGTTCTCGTCCTGATGTTTGGCTGGGCAAAGGATTAAGATTGTGTTTTTTTTAGAGCCTGATACACTGCGGGCATGTTCCCGTTGTACCGCACTGGCTTGCGACAATCACGTGCATCTCATCATAGAAGAGCCCGAGACCCTCCCGTGCACTGGCAGTCACCCGATCGGGCGTATTGTTGGTTTCGCTCAGGTGTGCGAGGATCACCTGCGGAACATCTTTTCCCAGTGCCTGCAGACCGGCTGCAGCTGCCGGGTTCGACAGGTGTCCCCGCTTCGAGCGGATCCTCCTCTTTAAGGATTCAGGATAGGGCCCGTTGGCGAGCATATCCGGGCAGTGGTTGCTCTCGAGCACAACCCCGTCGCAGTGCCTGAGCCGTTCCAGCATGGGCGGGGTCAGGATCCCCGTATCGGTACAGTACCCGATCCTAAACCCGTTTTCCCGGATCACAAACCCGCAGGGCTCGGCTGCATCATGCGAGGTGGCAAACGGTTCAACTGAAAAATCCCCGATTGCAAACTCATCGTCATATCTGCATACCCGGCAGTCAACCGGCTTATCCGATGTACGCCGGTTGTGCAGGAAATCATGGAGCGTGCCTTCCGTTGCATAGGCCGGAATATCCAGTTTCCGGATGAGCACATCCACCCCGCGCAAATGATCACCATGCTCATGGGTGACCAGGACCGCGTTAATCCGCCCGGCATCGAGCCCTGCAGCAGAAATCCTCCCCAGTATCTCTTTGGCGCTCAGTCCTGCATCGATCAGCAGGGCGCCGCTTTCCCCCTCAATAAAAAAGCAGTTGCCTTTGCTCCCGCTGGCAAGCGTCGTGCAGCGCATCTCATAATTATTGGTTACTCTCGTATTAACCTGCTCTGATGGGGTAAATAAAGGAATTAAAAAGGAGAAAAGAAGGAAATCTTTATTTTTTATTCTTGGCTTTGAGCATCTCGTACTCGGCCAGCACCGGCGCAATGGTTTTTGTGGAAATGGAGCGGCGCAGCATGGTGGTGAGCTTGCGGCTGTAGTGAATATGCGCAATCTGGAAACTGACAATGAGGCCGAAACAGAAGCAGGTGATGCTGATTAAGGAATAACTTACAAGGTCAACCATTTTCCCCCTCCGGTTATGCTTCCCTCGCGAGTTCTTCTACCATGGGGATCAGGGAGTCCGCATCGGAACATTCTGTAGCGATCACCATAAACCGTTTCGTATAGTGCATTATCAGTAACTGGTATCCGAGGATCATGCCGATGGCAAATGTGAGAATCCCGATACCTATGTAAATGAGAAGATCTGTGAACAGGTCAGCCATAGCGCATCCTATTGACTGTTACGGTGACAAACAGATAAATTTATTGAATAGATCTCAGGTTGAATCCGATCGCACGTGGATTGCAGTTGCTTTGACGCTTGCCACAACGGTCATGCCTGCTTTAAGTCCGAGTTCTCCGCAGGACCGCGTAGTGATAAGGGCTGTGATGGGCGTTCCGCATTCTACGGTTACCCGGATGAATGGCCCGAGGGATACCAGTTTTGTTATTGTCCCGATAAGACGGTTGCGGACGCTGGTTTTTTGAATTCCGTCAGGTATCGAGATAGTCACTTCCTCGGGCCTGATGTAGAGTGCAACCCGTTTTCCCGGTGGGCAGGGGGTGATCGCTTCGAAGCTGGCATGATCGAGCATTACGGTGGCATGCCCATTTTCATTGGTCTGCACCACTCCTTTTAAGATGGTATCGATACCGACAAACCGGGCAACCTCCTTTCCCTCCGGCTGGTAGAAGATCTCATGGAGCGAGCCAACCTGGGCAAGGCACCCGTTCATGATCACTCCCATGCGGTGGGCAAGGCGCTGGCCCTGGATCATGTCATGCGTGGAAAAGAGGATGGTCGTGTGCATCCGGCTGTTGATTTTTACCAGCAAATCCTCGATCAACTCTGTTGAGACCGGGTCGAGGTTTGCGGTGGGCTCATCCAGCAGCAGCACTTCCGGCTCGGTGACCATTGCCCGGGCTATCGCCACGCGCTGCATCTCGCCACCGGAAAGGGTGACTGCCCTGCGCTCTTCAAAGCCCGGGAGCCCGACGAGTTCAAGTGCCGATCTCACCCGTTGTGCGATCTGCGCCGTATCCGTGCCGCGGAACTTGAGGCCGAATGCCACATTTTCTGCAACCGTGGTGTTGAGTGCTGCGGATTTCTGGAAGACCATGCCCATGCGTCGCCGGAGGGCGAGCCGGACCGGCTCGGGGCCGTCAGTATCCTGCCCGTCAAAAAAGATCTTCCCGGTGGTCGGCCGGTCAAGCAGGTCGATCAGCCGCAGCAGGGTTGTCTTGCCGCTGCCGGAGGGACCGATGAGCGTAAAGATCTCACCGCGCCGGATCTCCAGGTTGATATCGTCAAGAATTTTCCTGCCGCCAGCCTGCCGGGAAAGACCGGATATCCTGATCATGTGGGGGGGCCTCCCTGCACTATTATCTGTTCAGATGACAGGCCGGTGGTGATGATATTCATGGCAACGACAATGACGAGTGCAATAATAAGGAGGATAATGCCGAGTGCGATAGAGAACCCAAAGTCTCCCATGCCCGTCTGGAGGGCGATTGCGGTTGTCAGTACCCGGGTGTGACCGGCAATGTTTCCCCCAATCATCATCGCAACCCCGACTTCCGAGATCGCTCTCCCGAATGCAAGGATCACCGCGCTGAGGATTGCCAGCCGGGCTTCCTTTACGATCTGGATAATGCTCTGGAACTCGGTTGCGCCAAGGGATATCAGCGTGTCGCTGATGTTCTGGTCAACCCCGCTGAGGGCAGAGATCACCAGGCCGGTGGTGATGGGGATGATCAGTACCATCTGCCCGAGGATCATTCCTTCCGGGGTAAACAGCAGGCTGAAAAACCCGAGCGGGCCGCTTTTCGAGAGCAGGAGATACAAGAGAAGGCCGACAACTACGGTCGGGACTGAATAGAGTGTCTGGATAATTACTTTGAGCGTTCGTTTGCCACGGAATTCACGGAAATGGATCAGTCCCCCGAGGGGTATGGATATACATGCGGCAAGGATTGTTGCTGCAAGGGAAATGTACACGGAGAGGGCTGCGATCTGCAGGACATCCGGATTAAGCGTGATAATCAGATTGAATGCCTGCATGATTCCTGAAACGATATCGTTCATCCGTATCACCGTTTTTTAGAAAATAGTGGGCGAGGAGCAGTAATAAGTCGTTCTAAAAAAAGTGCTGTGGTTAACCGTTTCTTATTTATTTCTGGCGTGTGCACGGGTCGCTCAGGGTAATGAATTGAAAAGGACAATGCCGGAGGGATCCGGGATACCCTAAATCAAGGCTTTCGCGGGCACCGTTTCTAAAAACCCGTTCCGGAAAAGCCCGTAAAATGCTCCTTTTCAACCCCTGCGAAAAACAAGCCAGATATTTGCCCCGATTACCAAAATACGGGCGGAAACGCCCTCACCTGGTGGCCGCCAAAGCCCCTTAAATCGAGGCTTTTTTCGCAACGTAGTTTACTCAATCCGAGCTCCGGAAAACCTGCTGAAACGCGAATACATAGATCTTTTTTCCAGAAAGGGATCCTTCCGCAAAGAGTGACATTATCTGCATAATTAAAAAGCTGTATTAATGAAAAGACGGAAAGTAAATGATCATGGCGGAAAAACAGAAGTGCGAATACTGTGGCAAGGATGCGATCGGATTACAGTCATTAGAGGGCGCTTTTGCCTATGTCTGCAAGGATCATGCTGACAGTCTCCTTCTTGCCCTCAAACCCGGTGAGAAAAAAGTTTACGGCGTTTGCGTTCTCGAACGGTACAGCTGATGACGGAAAAACAAAAGTGCGAGCACTGTGAGAAGGATGCAATCGGGATCCAGTCATTCGGGTGCTGTGTTGCCTACGTCTGCCTGGACCATGCCGACAATCTCCTTCTCGCACTCAAGCCCGGCGAAAAGCAGGTGTATGGCGAATGTTACTTCGAACGATTCAATACAGCCGCACACTAGTCGTACCTTAAAACGATGACAGATCCAGCTTCCCCCGGGGCTGCAGATGTGCCGGCCCCGTCATCACTATTTTCCTGAATAATTCTATTCCGGCCCTGCACCGGTTACGTGATCCGTATTCCGTGAGCGATACTGCAACAGAAACTATCCTGCAATCGTTCCACGGGAAAACCTCTGCCACTATCGTTGTAGCATATCCACTCCCGAGGGGGATGTCAGTCGGTCAAGCGGCAAAAAAAGATTGATTGGTTTATTTGGTAAAGGGTTTGAAGACGTTCTCGTAGATCATGTCGCTGCCGGTGTTGTGGAGACGGCCGCGCTCGGTCTTCTCTTCAGCAAACGCCAGGAGAGGGAGTTCCATGCTGACACCCGGGACATGGCCGAACATCTTCTCGAGTTCCTGCTGCTGTGCGTGCATGAATAATGCGTTCGGGATCTCTGCCGGGCAGAGTTCCTGGCACTGGCCGCAGTTCACACAGGAGTCTGCAATGTGGGCGAACCGGATGAGGTGGAACATGAAGTTCGGGGGAAGTTCACCGGGTTTTACATAGGCCGGGTTCTTGGTGGTGCAGTCTACACAGTAGCAGATCGGGCAGGCCGAGATACACGAGTAGCACTTGATACAGCGTGATGTCTCGGACATGATCTTCTTCAAGCGGTCCTTGCCTTCTCCGAGTGCTTCGAAGTCGTGCTTGCGCCACTTGTCGCCAAGCTTGAGCATTGCACCTTCGACTTTCCCACGGATTTCAAGGCCCTTGGGGTTTGCTGCTTCGGTGGCGAGGATACCGTTCTTGACGGCACCGCTGACGAGGTTTGCACCCTTCTCGGAGCAGACCTCAACAAAGGTTGCTTTTCCGGCCTTGTCGCCGATGACTCCCCAGTTTCCGCAGGCAAGATCTGCCTGGCGGGGGATCTTCATCTTGCAGCGGCGGCAGTTGCTGCGCCGGCCATAGCCTGCTTCTTCGAGTTCGTCAACGGAGATACCCTTGTGTCCGCCTTCGTACTCGATGATGAACTGGCCTTTGTCGATCTCTTCCTTGTGGACGATGTTGGGGTCTACGCCGTACTTCTCAGCAATCATCTTGCGGGCGAGCACCGGGCTGACCGAGCCACCACAGTTGACACCGATCATGACGACGTTGTCAAGGTTGATCTGCTTGCGCTTGGCAAGTTCGTAGAACGCCATCGCATCGCAGCCCTTGACGGTCACACCGAGCTTCATGGTCTCGGCGCCTTCGAGGTATTTCTTGACGAGTTTGGGCAGCAGGAGCGTACCGCAGTGGAGTGAACCGGCAGTCTTGACCAGGTCCTTGGGGTCCTTGATCAGGACCGGAACTGCATCATAGAGGTCAGTTCCCTTGGTGATAACAAGGACTGCATCGACTGCTTTTGACTCGAGCGCGTATTTCCAGAGTGCGGTGACTGCGCCACCGAGCTCTGCTTTCTCCTTGATCGCTGCGTCATTGGTCCATGCGTAGAGCATATCGCCTTTCTTTGCCATGTTCACGCCTCCTCAATCTTCTCTAATTTACAGGCACAGGCCTTGAACTCGGGGATCTTTGCTACGGGGTCGAGTGCATTGTTGGTGAGCAGGTTTGCAGCACATTCCACATAGTGGAACGGCATGAAGACGACGCCCTTCTTGATGGTATTTGTTACACGTGCGCCAATCGTAATCTCTCCCCTGCGGGAGCTGGCCTTGACCATCTCTTTGTCCTTGATACCCAGCGCCTTTGCGTCTTCTGGATTGATCTCAACCCAGCCCGTGGGTTCCTCACGCTCAAGGTCCGGGGAGCGGCGGGTCATGGTACCGGTATGCCAGTGCCAGATACAGCGGCCGGTGGTCAGGAGCAAGGGGTAGTCCTTGTCCGGAACTTCTGCCGGGGCCTTCCACTCGATCGGGGTAAAGATACCGAGACCGTCGGGGTGGGTGAATTTTTCCTTGTGCAGGATCGGGGTTCCCGGGTGCTCCTTGGTGGGGCAGGGCCAGTGGAGTGCTTCGGGCTTTTCCAGCCGTGCATAATCCATGCCGCCATAGGATGGGGTGACCTTTGCAATCTCGGTAAAGACCTCTTCGGCACTCTTGTACGGGAACTGCTTTTCGTATCCCATGACCTTTGCAAGCTCGCAGAAGATCTGCCAGTCTGCCTTTGCCTCGCCGGGTGGATCCTGTGCCTTTCTCCATTTCTGGACGCGGCGTTCGGTTGATGTCTGGGTGCCGTCCTTCTCGGCAAAACAGGCTGCCGGCAGGACTACATTGGCGAACTGGGCGGTCTCGGTTAAGAAGATATCCTGCACGACAATGAACTCGGCATTCTTCAGGCCCTTTTCCACGTGGTGGAGATCGGGGTCGGAGAGCATCGGGTTCTCACCCATGATATAGACGCACTTGACCTTGCCGGGTTCATCGGCAAGGGTATTGACGAGCGTGGTAACTGTCAGGCCGACTTTGCCCTCGGCAATCTCGCAGCCCCATGCGTCTTCCATCTTCTTCTTCATCTCGGGGACAAGCACCGACTGGTAGCCGGAGTACACGTTTGCAAGGGCCCCCATGTCGCAGGCGCCCTGCACGTTGTTCTGGCCACGCAGTGCGCAGATACCCGTGCCGGGCCTTCCGAGGTTGCCGGTCAGCATCTGGATGTTTGCGACCGATTTGACGTTGTCGACACCGGTCGTGTGCTGGGTGATACCCATCGAGTAGAGGATCGCGGACTGGCCGGATTTGCCGAACCATTCTGCTGCAGTGATGATGTCTGCTGCGGGAACACCGGTGATCTTCGAGACGTTCTCGGGGGAGTAGGCATCCTTCATTACGACTTCTTTGACCTTCTCGAAATCCTTGGTCCGGTTCTTGATGAAGTCCTTGTTCTCCCAGCCGTTCTTGAGGATCAGCTGCATCATGCAGTTCAGTAATGCAACATCGGTACCGGAGTAGAACTGCAGGTGCAGGTCGGCAATCTTTCCTGTCGGCGTGAGCCGCGGGTCGGCGTAGATGATCTTTGCGCCATTCGCCTTTGCCTGCATAATACGGCGCCCGATCAGCGGGTGCTGCTCGAACGTGTTGGTTCCGATAACAAGGAGGCACTTCGATTCGGCAATATCTGCAATCGACTGGGTCATTGCACCGGAGCCGAATGCACCGGCAAGCCCTACGACCGTTGAAGCGTGGCAGAGCCGGGCGCAGTGGTCGATGTTGGGGGTCTTCATGACCGCACGGGCAAACTTCTGCATCAGGTAGTTCTCTTCATTGGAGACACGGGCAGATGCAAGGCATGCCATCTCTTCAGGCTTGTAGGACTTGAACTTGGATGCAATCAGCTTGTACGCTTCGTCCCAGCTGGCTTCCTCAAATTTGCCATCCTTCTTGATGAGCGGCTTGGTCAGCCGGTCAGGAGAATTGATGAATTCCCATGCATAGTTCCCCTTAGGGCAGAGCTTTCCTTCATTGACCGGATTGCGCTGCCAGGGCTGGACGCCGACAACCTTCTTGTCCACAACAACAAGGTTGAAGCCGCACCCGGTTCCGCAGTACGGACACGTAGTTGGTACGTATTTGAACTCCATGTATTCACACCTATTAACCTGTAAAAATCTTAATTTTCGATATTTAAACATAATGAAAAAATCTGGAAAAGTGATTATTAAAAGGGGGTTATCCTCTGTGGGGAATGATTCGGCTGCATAGGATCTGTTAACCTTTGAAATTAATTAACTCCCTATTGTTTATAAAAATAAAAAGGGCCGTTCATCCGCGCACAATTGCGTTTCAATGGAAATACGGAATCCTGGTCCTCAGGGCACCTGCCAAAACTATTCCAGAGCTGAAAGTACGGGGATTTTTTATATCCGGATTATCCCATTACCCTCCGGGGAGTAATGAGTATGAAAGAATTAGCTAAAAAAAAAGTGATTAGATCTTTTTATAGAGGTTAGCGTAGATGACTTCGCCTTTCCTCTTCTTGTGGCGCTCGCCCATGTCTCCGATATAGTGGGAAAAGGTAGCTTTGGCGCCTTCAACTTCGAGCTCGACTTCACCATTGGGCTTGAAGCCGGGCATCATGGTGTCGATAGAGCCAAAGATAACGATCGTGCCGCCAACCATCTGGCCGCCGACCTTGCTCTTGGCATTGCCCTTGATGATGGTCTTGCCACCTTCTGCATGGGTCATGACGTGGACATCAACATTACCGTTGATAACCATCTCGCCACCGGTCATGTACATGCCGATATCACTGCCGGCATTTCCCTTGACGAGAATCTTGCCGCCGGACATGCCGCGCCAGTCGCCCCGGTATGCTGCACCGAGGTAGTTGCCGGCATTGCCTTCAATAACGAGCTCGCCGCCTTTCATGGCGGTTGCTGCAAATCCTTCGACATTGCCCTTGACGAGCAGCTTGCCACCGGTCATCCAGGCCCCGACATACAGGTCGGTGCTGCCTTCGATGACCATCTCGCCGGCGCTCATCTTCATGCCGAGGTACTTGACCTTCTTGACATCGCCTTTGACAACGACCTTGGTGTCCGCTGCGGTTGCACCGGCATTGCCGCTGACTTCGAAATACTTGTCCAGTGTTGAAGTGGTGTTTCCTTCATGTACACTGAGTTCGGCAATCTGGGCTGCGGTCTTTCCTGCGAATGCATCGGGGGTTACGTTGTCCGCCTCGAGATACAGTGCGGGCGGGTTCTTCATGGTTATGGTTACAGTTTCCATTCTTTCCTCACCTACACGTGTGTTGCATCAACCTCTAAGGCCAGTGGGTTCGGGACAAAGTGGTGTCCGAGCGCTTCGTAGTTCGCCTGGGTCATGCTGTAATACTTGAGGAACTTCTCGTTGATATCACGCTTGACCTGCGGGTTGTCGTTCACCTTGGCATTGACCCAGAGGGTCCTCTTGTTTACAGTGCCAACGATCTCGCCGTTCTTGACGACTTCGACACCGAGCTTGAAGACATGGGCACAGCGTGAGAATGCCTTTTCGATATTCTCAGGATCTGCAACCGGTGTGTCCGGGTTGAAGTTGTAGACTGCAACATCTGCATCCATACCGGGCTTTAAGCCGCCGCACATGTGACCAAGTCCGAGCGTTTTTGCCGGGCCTGCACGGGTCATCTGGGCGAGCTCGTAGAGCGAGATCTCCTTGTCGAGGCTGCCAATGCTGGTCTGGGAAAGGACCTTGTCCTTGTGCTTGAATGCGTTTACCTGGTTGTCCCGGGCCTTCTTGCTCATGAGCCACTTGATAACGCGGGGGTACCGGGTGAACGGCCCTGCATTCGGGTGGTCGGTGGTGATGTAGCAGCGCATCGGGTCTTTCATCATTAAGGGGATCTCAAGACCGATTGCCCACTGGATGGCACAGACCGAGATGTTCGGGCTGTAGATATACGGCACGACACCGGCGCAGGTCTCAAGTTCCACATCACAGTTTGCCCACTTTAAGTTGTTGAGCCCGGTTAAGTGGTGCTCGAACGGACCGTCGGCGGTCATCGTGGTGGTCTCGTCAAGGGTGACGTTACCGGTATCGATGGTGATGTTCTTGTTCTTGTTGACGTAGTCAGTGATCTCCTTGGCACCGGACTCGAAGTCTCCCCAGTTGGTTCCCTTGTAGGAGTGGAACTGGGAGTGGGTGAGGTGCAGGACGGTTTCACGGCCGAACTTGTTGTTGGCCTTCATGCCGTGTGCAAGTGCGAGCGTGTCGAGCGTGGTCTGGTAACAACCGGGGTTTCCGAGGTTGTTGGGGTGGATGTGCACTGAGTGCGGAAGACCGAGGTACTCGTTTGCCTCGATAAGTCCCTTGACAATCTCTGCAGGGGTGATATCGAAGTACGGGACCGGATCATTGACCGAGAGACAGTTCAGTCCCCATGCCCATGCTTCCGTGCCGCCCGGGTTGACGACCTTGATTGCGTAGCCTTTGGTAACGCGGAGCAGCCAGGCAATATATGCGGCAGTGTTCTCGATTTCATGGTTCTTGAGATACTCTAAGACAAACCAGTTGTTGCCGAAGACCGGGAATGCGCCCTCGTCGATGATGGGGGTGTCGCGGATCTCCTCGTGCACGTGCCGGGAGAACATGGGGGGCATTGCTGCTTCCATGGCTGTGGTGTATCCCATCTTGGCATATTCGTAACCGGTCTTGAAGGTCGTGGGGATTGATGCCCCGCTGCCCATCCGCTCCATGCCCCTTGTGGGCGTGCAGCTGAAGAGTTTGTCTTCAGGCCGGTAGATCCTGCCAAGGTTTACTTTCGGACCTGCAATGTGGGCGTGGATCTCCACTGCGCCCGCCATCACGGTCATACCCTTTGCATCGATGACCTTTGCTGAAGAGGACACCTTGTCAGCGATCTTGCCGTCTTTTATTGCAATATCTTTCTTGTCGCCTTTGATACCCTGTACCGGGTCAAAGACGTTTCCGTTCTTGATAATATATTCTGACATGATTATGCAGCCCCCTTGAGCTTCCTTACCCGGTCACGGACCATGATGAGGAACTGTTCATCGGTGAGCATGCCCTCTGGTGGTTCAACAACCTTGCGGCAGTCGATTGGTACGTTGTCCATACGATAGCAGTTCCCACCGGTCTCGACACCGTTGAATGCGACCGGGACATGCAGTTTTGAGACACCGCTTGTCGGGGTGAGGTGCGGGTCAATGCAGACCGAAGGGAGGTTGGCAATTTGCTTGACAGCGCTGATGGGGAAATGTGCTCCCGGGTCGCTGCCAATGGTGAACATTGCATCCACCTCGCCGCGGTTCAGCAGGTCAATCGTGCTGGTGTCACCGGGGTTGTAGCGTGCAAAACCTCTCGTTAAATCGACTGAGTAGGGGTACCCGAACTGCCATGCGAAAACTTCTCCGGAGCCGGTCACATTGTAGTGGCCCCGCATCGGCATGATCGAGAATTTTGTGTACTCGTTTAAGTCCTTGGTTACAGCGATCGCCTCATCGATGTTGTGGTTCTTGCCCAGTGACTGGGTGACGCCCATACCGAAGAAGATGATGCCGAAACGGCCGCTCTTCATCATGTCAGCAGCTTCTCTTATCTTCTCTTTGGGGATGCCTGCGACAACATCGGGGAGCCACTCGCCCTTGAATGCAACACGGAGTGCGTTTAAGAGTTCGTAGTCCTTGCCCTGCTCGATCTGGAGGTGAACGTCTGCCATCTTTGCCGTGTCAGTGATACGGGGGTCGATGACGATCATCTTGCGGCTCATCTGTCCCTTGCCGGTAAAGAACCCGCGGGGGAAGATGGAGTACCGGGACATGTGCCGGGGGTGGGCGTGTGCCGGGTTGCATCCCCAGAAGATAACCCTGTCCGCACGGTTCTTGACTTCGCCGAGTGTACAGGACGGAATTCCGATATCCTGCACGGCGATGAGGGTCGTGCCGTGGCAGACTGCTGCGGTATTGTCACAGCAGGCCCTGCTCATTTCAGCGATCTCGTTACCCACACTCTGCGCTTCGCAGTTGGTGGAACTCCATCCGTACATGAGGGGCTTTTTTGCCTTTGCAAGCATGTTGGCTGTGTAATCTGCCGCTTCATCGTAGCTGATCTCTTTCCATGAGCCGTCTGCCTGGCGAAGCCGGGGGCGGGTCACACGGTCCTTTGACTGGGAGTGCAGGAACTTTTCAGTCCCGATCACACAGGCATTGTAGACTTCAAGGAGCTGTTTGCCGTCATCGGATACAACAACTTCAAGATCATCGCAGAGGGTTCCGCAGAACGGACAGATTACATCGGGGATTGTCTTGGTCATCCTACAATCACCCCGCATTGTTTCTGCACCAGTTCGATGCCGAGAAGAATAGGCTCGTTGATAGCCACTTCCACGGTTACCGGTGTTCCCTTGAAGGTGGGCATGCCGGTTGAGTAGGTGTTAGGGTCGATGATTGAGTTTGCCCATGGTCCCATGGGGATAAAACCCACGCCCGGGTGAGGGCCCTGCGTGGCTTCGATCGCCTTGACAATGACACTGCCGTGGGGGCTCGTGACCTTGACGTTGGTGTTCTTCCATGCACCGAGTTTCTTTAAGTCCTCGTTGTCCATCTCGATGATTCCGCAGGCGGTGCGGTACGAGGGCTTCTCTTTGCCACCCTCGATTGCAACGCCCTGCTGGATGGTCCTTCCGGAGATCAGGTTCAGGGTAATATTCTTTGTCATGGTACTCCTCACATCAGGCCTTGACCAGATTGTCTGTCTCTCCTTTTCCCGAGAGGCGGATCACATCGTAGGGGCAGGCATTGACACAGACCCCGCAGCCGGCACAGAGTTCAGCCTTGACATCAAGGTGAACAGACTTGCCGTTCCTGACCGCGTAGATTTTCTCCTTAGTAGCCGGGTCAACGGTATGTAGCTCGAGAGCATCAACCGGACATGCAATGACGCAGTTGCCACAACCGGTGCATTGCTCCATGTTAATATGTACAGAAAACGCCATGCGTATCACAACACTTGTCGTCGTAATTCCAATTGTTGCCCGGCAAATTAGTTAAAGATATCTAAATGAACAAATAGTTAATTTTTCATGTTTGGGTTAACTAAAAAATAATCTGATGTACGTGTGGTTAACCCACTCGCATTTCACGGCGTAAAAAGGGAAACGCTGCATGAAAAAAAAGGAGATCTCCCTTCAAGCTGTTGGGATTATTTTCTCTGAAATGTTTACTTATATTAATTTTAAAAATAAAAATCAGATGAAGTATTGTTTTGTTCTCTATTGTATTGTACATGTCCTATATACAGCGTATCACCCCCTCTGTTTTTGATACATAATCTGGTGGCTCCCGGCACCCGTTCACCGGCGTCCCGGTCCCGGCAATTACCGTCCGCCCGGTCTTACCGGTCCGGCCGCTGGCGCCCGGTCTCCGATGTATCGTATCCTCCGAGCCGGGTGAGAATGTCCCGGAATGCGGGTGAACGGATCGCGGTGATAAGCGCGGTGATACGCGGGTCGTTTGCATGTTCCCTGCGGATAGCGAGCTCGTACCGTTCCTGGGCCACCGGTACGAAGGGAAGACCGAGGGCTTTTGCTGCGCTGTAGACACACATGCCCGCGTCTGCCTCCCCGCTCTTCACAGCAAGGGCGACAGCAATATGGGTGGTCACCTCCCGCTCGTATCCCGGTATAGCAGCAGGGTCGATCCCCGCCTTCTTCAGCTCGTAATCGAGGAGCATCCGGGTGCCCGAGCCTCTCTGCCGGTTGATAAACTGGTGGCCCGGCAGGTCGGCAAATGCGAGCCCTTCCCGGGAGACGATCCCCTGCTGCCTTCCCGCGACGCAGATGAGATCGATTTCAGTCCCGGGCAGGAACTTCTGCAGGTAGCTAGTATTGTACGTGCCGTCATCTGCGAGCAGGTGGGTCGGTGCCGCGTGGCACTCATCTTTTTTGAGGGCAAGGATCCCTCCCATGCTCCCCGCGTGTGTGGAGAGGAGGGAAATTCCCTGTGGGCGGATCAGGTCAGCGAGATAATCGATGACCGGATCATGACTGCCGGTGATGAGAAGCGCGTTTGACGCTTCAGGGGCCGGTACCATCAGCCGGGCATCCACTTCCCCGCCCGCATCGAATCCTTCTGATTCCCGGGGAACCCGGATGTACGCATTGGCCCGCACTCCGCTCATCTGGACACCGGCTCCCTTGGACTGCGGTGAGACTACCCAGCGGCTGCCCACCCGCCCGAGCGTGCAGAGCACGAACTCGTCCGAGCCGATCTCCTTGGCAATCGTTGCGGTCACCTGTGCCTGGATTTTATCGGGTTCCGGCACGGTAAGCCCGTAGTTCCTGAGGAACGGGAGAACGATCTCCCGGATTACCGTGAGGGCCGAGAGCGGGTAGCCGGGGAGGCCGATAACCGGCTTTTTATCGATCCTGCCGATGATCACGGGTTTTCCGGGTTTTATGGCAACCCCGTGGACGAGAACTTCGCCCAGTTCCGCGATCACATCCGCGGTAAAGTCCTTTGTTCCCGCTGAAGAGCCGGCAGAGACGATGACGATATCATTTTCCTTGCAGGCGGTTACTAATGCGTCCCGGATTTTCTCCGGTTTGTCCTCGACAAATGAGTACCGGGTGCACGTGGCCCCGGCCTCTTCGAGCATGGCTTTTGCCATCACGGTATTGCTCTCTACCACCTGGCCGGGTGCCGGACGGGTACCGGCAGGAACAAGTTCGCTTCCCGTAGGAACGAGCCCGATCCGCACTGCGATCACTTCAGGGCTGTTGATACCGTAGGTGGCAAGCGCCCCGAGTTCGTGGGCCCGGATCCGGTGGGCAGAGGGCATCACCATCTCGGACTCGGCAAGGTCTTCTCCTGCCGGGCGGACATGCTGCCAGGGTGCGGCAGCCTTTCGGATCGTATAAGCGCCATCGGCTTCCCAGACGTCTTCGATCATGATGACCGCGTCATACTCGGGAGGTACCACGTTGCCGGTATTTACCCGGGCTGCCTGAACGGTGACGGGGTGCTGCTCGAAGGCTCCTTTCGTATCCCCGCTCCTGACAGCGATGCCATCCATTGCTGCAAGATGGATCTCCGGTACCGAGTACCGTGCGAAAATGGGGTCGGTCGTGATCCTGCCGGCTGCTTCTTCCAGCGGGACCTGCACGGTTGAGGGTATGCAGGAGAACTCGCGGGCAAGGAGGGAAAGGGCATCGTCCAGCGGAATTACGGAGAGGTAACGCTTTACCACAGGATCACCTCAACCTCGCTGCCCTGTTCGATTCCCTCTGACCCTGCCGGGATACGGATGAGGCCATCGCTCCGGATAAGGGTATTGAGGAGCCCGGACTTGCCGAAAAGCGGTGTGGCAACATGGTTTTTCACTGTTACCCGGACATATTCTTCCCTCCCCCGCTGGGAAGGGATATTGATGGCAAGAGTTGCGTTTTCTGTTCGCTGAAGATTCTGCTGGACGCCGAGCATCTTGTCGATGAGCGGGCGGACGATCGCGATAAGCACGACAAACGCAGAAGCCGGGTGACCCGGGAGGCCAAAGACCGGTTTATTTGCAATCCTGCCAATGATGGTCGGTTTGCCCGGGGCAATTGCGATCCCATGGACGAGCACCTCGCCCATGGTCGCAATAACTGCCGCAGTCATGTCCCGGTCATCCTTGGAACTTCCGCCCGAGAGGAGGACAACATCGCATTCCGGTACTGCCCGGTTCAGTACTTCCTCAAATGCCTGTCGTTCATCAGGGGTTATGCCATAAAGTCTCGGAATGCATCCGTATTCCGTGAGGTATGCAGCGAGCATCGACGCGTTTGCGTCCCGCACCTGCCCCGGCCCGGGAATCGTGGTGACCGGTACCAGTTCATTGCCGGTCGAGATGATACCAACCACCGGTTTTTTTGCCACCCTGACTGTTGCACAACCGCATGCGGCCAGGACCCCGGCGTCCTGTGATGAGATCCGCCGCCCGCTTGAAAAAACGGTTTCACCTTTCTTAAAATCCTCATCGCGGAGGAGGACATTCTCCCCATGAGAGACCGTTTTTTTCACGAGCACCGTGTCAGCAGCCTCTTCGGTATACTCTACCATTACGACAGCATCGGCTCCGGCCGGCAGGACCCCCCCCGTAGGGATATACGAGCACGTGCCTGGCCCGATGATGACCTCGGTATCCAGCCGGCCCATGGCGATCCGCCCGGTACAGTGAAGGAGGGCGGGAATTGCTTCGCCGGCTCCTGCGGTATCTGCAGCCCGGACCGCGTACCCGTCTACTACGGAGCGGTCAAACCCGGGGATATCGGTATCGGCTGTAATGATCGTGGAAAGAATCCGGCCGGCCGCGGATTCAACCGGCACTGTCTCAGTCAATGGTTCCGGTGATATCCGGACAACGGTGGCGACAGCTTCTGCAACCGGGACTACGTTTAAGAACCTGCTCATTTGAAGCAGCCCAGCTGGCAGGAACGGATCTTTATCCGGTTTTTCGTGCAGTATTCACCGACCGCACTCCGGGAGACCTTTGCTTTCTCGGCAATGTCAAATGCCTGTGGGCAGGTGATCATGTCTGCAATTCCTGCTTCCTGTAATTCCTTCTGTATCTTCTCGTCAGTCATGGTAATCCATATTCTGTTTACTTCGTTATTGGGTATACCTGTTGTGGAACATGTATGCCCCGGTTCTTTCGGCAGGACTCTATCCATTACGGTATCCGGCAGTTACCTGCCATGCCGGATCGGCCAAGGGTTTTTCTTACCCGGTCACCAAAATCCAGTAACGGTGACCGGGTACACAAGACCCGGGAACTCTGTGTCATCAGGAGCGTGCAGGCAATGGCCCGAAAACGACTTGACCTTACCGGCCCCGTCAGCCCGTACTGCCTGCTGGTGCTCAGGAAAAAAGCAAAGGTTTTAGGACTTTCTGATGAATTGATCATTACCTGCGATAATATTCCCGCTGCTACCACGATTATTCCCCAAATCGCCCGCGATGAAGGTATGACCGTGGACTCGCACCGGCTCTCTCCCGACCTTTGGGAGATCACCCTCTCAAGAAAATAAATACTGCAGGCTGTAAAGGCAGGACAAAGACTCATGAATGCACATTTTTTCTTTCTTTCAGGTCGCGTGCCCGTTGAGCGCCTCTCGTGGATAGAGGAATGTCTCAAGTTCTTCTTTGTCCAGCTGTACCCGGATACCCTTATGCACCGGAAAACGACCGAGAGCCCTGTCTTTTCCTTCTTCCTGACCGGGGATGCTCTTTACAGCCTCGGGGATCCCGAGACCCTGCAGGTCTGGAACATCATCCTCTCGTTTTCCCCGGTCCGTATCGTATGCGACCGGCAGGAACTGGACCTGCGGGGAATCGGGATTGGACCGCTCCGGATGAAATTTCCGGACCAGGTGATCGACACCAACAGCCCCGGTGCTGATGGGAAGCCTTCGTTCTGGAAGGATCTTGCTATGGCAGCCCGTCAGAATAAGCCGCCCCTGCCCGGCACTATCGGCTGGTTCCAGACCGGTTCACCGTACATGCACCGCTCCGCATGGCACGGACTCAGTTTCCTCTCTTCAGCGGTCGGTGAGCGGCTTTCCGCTGAACTCTACGCCTATCTCGATGGCATCCATCTCGGGCATCATGGTCAGCGCCCGACCGATGCGGAGAATATTGGTAAAGGTCTTACTGACTTAAGTGAAAAGGCTGTGGCGGCCGGCCTCGGATTCCTGGCAATCGCCAGCAGCCGCTGCGCCACGGCCCGGGGATACAGCACGTGGGATGACGGTCAGGGTTCGGTGATCTCGACCTGCACCATCAAGCCGTTTAAGATCCGGGAACTTGACCTGATGATCGAACGGTTCAGGCAGACCCACACCATCCTCTCTTCTGATGCCGGGTCGTTCCATTTCAGGAAACAGAACGCCCCCCTGTCTTTTGACCGAACAGAGAAGAACAATACTGCGCCTCCGGTAACTATTCTTGTTACCCAAAGCCCGTACAGTACGGAACTGGCATCCGGTGCAGTTGCGTTTGCATCCGCGTGCGCCCATGCCGGCATCCTGACCCGGGTGGTCTTTATGGAAGATGGTGTGTATGCCCTTACCGGTACGCACCGGGTTCCCGCAAATTCGGAGGTCTTTAACCTGCAGGATGTGATCAACGCGGTTGCCGGGAGCAATAATCTCCACTTCTTCGCGTTCACCCCCTCGTTCCAGAAGCGGGGGATTACCAAGGACAAATCTCTCAATGCAGTTCTTGACATCGGGTACCCGGGCCTCGGGAAGATATTTTTCTATCCGCCCGGCAATGTCCGGGCCGGGCACCAGCGGTTGCTGGTGTTTTAAAAAAAAGGCTTTGCGTGGGGGAGACCGGTTGCTATTTTAGTCTTCGCTATTACACGTGCATGCGAGCAAATCTTCCGGTTTTCCTTCTTTTACCATTTTTCCCTGTCCGATCATGCAGACCTTATCGCCGACATCCCGGCAATCGGAAATCCGGTGGGTCACGACAAGACAGGGAATGGCCATCTCGGTTACAAATGTGCGGGTCAGCTCTTTCACTAACCGGATATTTTCCGCATCCAGTGCCGTGAACGGCTCATCGAGCATGAGAAGTGCCGGCCCGGTGGCAAGGGCCCGGGCAAGGGCAACGCGCTGTTTCTGTCCACCCGACAGGTTTCCTGCTTTCACATCAGCAAGATCTTCAAGGCTCATCACCGTTAACCAGTGCCTGACCTGTTCCTTGGTAAAGACCGGGGATTTATGCTGTGCGCGAAGGCCAAATGCAATATTCTCCCTGACCGAAATGTGGGGAAAGACTGCTGATTTCTGGAATACGTACCCGATGCGGCGGTTTTCAGCCGGAACATCCGCTTTGGTTCCCGAATCAAAGAGCACGGTGCCATCCAGCCGGATCGATCCAGTATCCGGGGTTATAAGCCCGGAAATAATATTAAGCGCGGTAGACTTCCCGGCACCGTTCTCCCCCATGAGTACAACGATCTCCCCCGGCCTGGCCTGGATGGAGAGATCGAGAGAGAAATCCCGCAGTTTTTTGTTCATCTTTGCATCAAGCATGGGACACCTCGTGGCGGGCGAGGAGCCGGACGGCGATCATGATCGCAAACGAGATCAGGACGAGCAGGATGGAGATCGTAAGCCCGGCATTGAAATCTCCTGCCATGTTCACGTACACGGCAAGCGGCATGGTCTGGGTGACGCCGGGCAGGTTCCCGGCAAACATGATCGTTGCCCCAAACTCGCCCAGCGCCCGGCCAAAGGTCATCACGGCACCCGAGACAAGACCTCCGGCCGTGAGAGGGATGACCACCTGCATGAAGACCCGGGCCGGTGAAGCCCCGAGCGTACGGGCGGTCAGCTCGTACGCCGGGTCGAGCTGGTCGAAGAGGGATTTGGCCTGCCGGAGGTAGAAGGGCGAGGCAACAAAGATCTGGGCCATGATTACGGCTAGAGTCGTAAACGCGATGGGAAAGCCGAGAAGGGCTGCATATTTCCCGACAAGGCCTGCCCTACCGTATAATACGAGCAGCGCCAGGCCGGCGACTGCCGGGGGGAGAACGAGCGGGAGATCGATGATTGTATCGACAATCATCTTACCCGGGTACTGGTGCCGGGAGTGGATGTAGGCAAAGGGAGTGCCGACAAGGATCACGATCGCAAGGGAGATGATCGATGTTGTAAGGCTCAGGGTAAGTGCACTGATAACCTCGGGATCTGCAAGCGATGCTACGAAGAGATCGGGCGTTGTCCGGAAGAAGAGAGCGATGATGGGCAGGAGCAGGTAGAGCGTGACGGCAGCGATAAGTATGCCGGCACCTGTGGAGGCAAGTACCCTCATGATCCTTTTTTTTGCGGGAGAAGCAGTCATATCCTGTCCGGTAGTGCCGGTTTTTATTCTACAAAGAATGGGGACGGAAAATAAAGGATGGTTCAGGCTGACCGGAACCCGTAGTCCTTCAGGATCTGCTGGCCTGCGCCTGAGAGCATGAAGTTCTCGAAATCCGCTGCTGCTCCTTTACTGGTTGACTCCTTGAGAACCGCGATCGAATAGACCTGGAGGTAGTTGTCATTTTTCGGGATGGTGACGGATACGTAGGTACCGGGCTTTGCAGCGGTTGCAGTTGACTCATACACGAACCCTGCATCGACCTCGCCGAGCGCTACCTTGGTAGCAACAGCGGGTTCAGATGTCTCGTACGTAACCGTGTTTGTGTTCACGGAGTTGTTCCAGGCCTGGCCGTAGGTGGATTTGGCAAGGTTTGCCAGTGCCGCATCCGTTGCTATCCCGACCGGGACAGTCTTTGCTGCGCGGGCGATCTTTACACCCGGCTTTGCCAGATCGGCAAGTGTTCGGATATTTGCCGGGTTGTCGGCCGGCAGGATGACGATAACATAGTTGGTTGTGAGAGTACTGACCGTGCCAGCCTGAAAATAGCCTCCTTTGGTCAGTTCGGTGGTGTACTTGGGACTTGCCGAGATGAAGACATCTGCATACGCGCCGTTCTCGATCTGGGTTGTCAGCGCCTGCGTCCCGTCAAGGTTGAAGGTGATCTTGTGGCCGGGATACATCTTTGAAAAGCCCTCCGCCAGTTTCGAAGATACGCCTTTTAAGGATGCTGCGGTGTAGGCAATGACATTGCCTTCAGAGTACGTGTACACCGGCTCAGGTGTGCTGGTTGTTGCAAGGACCCCCGGTGCCGCAGTCGTGCTGATGGCCTGCGGGGTCGATTGGAGACCCGGTACGGTTGTTGCAGGTACCGCTGTTGTTGATTCTGCGTGGGTTACCGGCTGCGCAGGTGCAGATGAAGTGCACCCGGCAAAGAGTGTCGCGAGCAACAGCAGTCCGCATACGATACCTATTGTGATAATCTGGCTTGTTTTAAATGATTTTTTCATGGTGGATCGTTCCATTGCATACAACGTTATTGGAAATATATAAAATATCTTTCGTTATTTTATCTAAAAATTAACCATTTTTAATTTACATCGCCACAAGTTCCCTTTTTTCAGGATAATTCCCTTTCCTGCAGGTATGTTATTCGTCCCAAACAGAGAAGTGACGCTCTGAAAACCGGCATGAACCCGGTGCAATAAAAAAGGCTTTTTGTGTGTGACAAAGAACGCAATTTCCCTAGTCTTTTCCGGTAAGCGTTTCCTGTACCTCATTTCTGTCACACCGCTGTTTTCGGATGGTAAAATCCCGGGGTCCAATATCCGGGGCTGGCGTGTACATTAATTTATGTTAACAACTTCATTAAGTTAAAAGCAAAGCATTATAATAACCTGCACCAAACCTGTTCATTGTCCACACAGAACTGCACATACCGTGGACACATGCACACAAAACACACGCTATGAACGAGCGGGGATCTTAACCACATCCCCGGAAAAATTTACCGGAGAATACCTTCATGATCACCCGGCACCATGTCGCACTGGTTATCTTTTGCACATTGATACTCTGCGGTGCGCTGGTGCCTTCTGCTCCTTTTCTCATCCTGGTCATCTGCCTTGGTGCCTGCACAGGTGCCATACTGCCGGATATCCAGATGAAAAAACCGCATGGCGTCCAGATCATGACGGTTGGATGGATGGTTACCCGGTTCAGCAGTATCCTCTGCACACCGGTGATCTGCTGGCTGTACCATGCCTTATCCGGACGCTCATTTCATGACGGGGACAAGCGGCTGACTCACTCTGTCCCCGGCATCCTGCTTCTCTGGCTGGTCCTGGCTGTTGTCCTGCTCGTTCCCGTATTCACCCTTATGGGCAGCGCCACCCGGTATCTTGCCGCTGCATTTCTCTGCGGTGTGATGTTTGGCCTGATCCTCCATCTTCTTGAAGACATGTGTACGCGGAAGGGGATCACACCCCTCTTCCCGTTCAGCACAACAAAAGTTTCCGGTTCGATCCGGCCCTGCGATACTTCGGATCGAAGGATCGCACAGTTCCATTTCTATCATTGCTCGGTTGCAGGTATTATCGTAGGATTCCAGTTCCTTGGCAACTGGCAGGGTATCACTTCAATACCAGTCTGCATCTTTGCGCTGGGCTCGTGCCTGGGAATGATGGTCTGGTCTTCGGATATCAACATCACTGGTGAACCGGCAGAATACGGTGCAACAGGAATACGTATTCCGGTACTTTCGGATTCATTCACGGTCCTGGGAAATCCCGACCATGCGTCTTCGGGACTCCTGATGGGTGTGTACTATTTTACCAAAAACGAATGATGACATTTGATACTACTCTGGAGTTATCCGATTATCGTACTCTTCCGGATACCCGGTGAAAGGTGACCTGTAATGAATCCATGCGCCGAACCTGTTGTTTCTTTTACTCCCATCGGGACCATCCACTCCCCGTTTGCTGAACCTGCCGGTATGCCGATCCAGCCCGCGGGTGCGGCCGGGGTGCGGGGCACAGTCCGGATCCATGAACAATTCCGTGAAGGCCTGCGCGACCTTGACGGTTTTTCCCGGATCATCCTGATCTACCACCTCCACCGTTCGCAGGGCTACTCGCTCGATGTCATCCCGTTCCTGGATACGGTCCCGCACGGCGTTTTTGCTACCCGGGCCCCCCGGCGCCCGAATGCGATCGGCCTCTCGATCGTACGGCTCATTGCGGTGAACGGCTGCGAGCTGGTCATCGAGGGTGTCGATGTGGTTGACGGCACTCCGCTCCTTGACATCAAACCTTATGTGCCGGAGTTCGATTGCTTTCCTGATGAGAGATCCGGGTGGTTTACCGGTTGCCGGGATGCTGTTGCCGGCATGAAAGCGGACGAGCGGTTCTGTGGGAAGGGTGAGTGAAGGCCGGGAATCATTCCCTTTCCCGGTTTCCATTTTTTTAATTATCGTCGTTAAAAAAAATATCCATCCTATGCCTGTTCCGGGGGCATCCAAGAGGCCCGGATTAGGTAACATAGATTGCCGCTTTTGCCTCAATTTCCGGGCCCTTGGCAGCCATCCAGTGAGGGCGTTTCCGCTCGTATTTTGGTTATCGGGGCGACATTCGGGCTTATTTTTTGAATGGGTTAAAAAGGAGCGTTTTACGGGCTTTTCCGGAACCGGTTTTGGGAAAACGGGGCCCGCAAATGGCTTATTTTTCCCTATGTCCTGACCCACTGTTTTCCGCTGTTGTATAAGGAGGAAGAAAATCTAAAAAATGAATATCCGGTAAGGAAATACGGGCTCCAGAATTTCCCGCAGGTAAAATCAGCGGGGAGTAACCGGGATCACATGCACGGCCGATGCCTTGAACGTTGCATAAACCCTGCTTCCGGATTCAAGATGCAATTCGCGGCAGCTCTCCCGGGTGAGAAGTGCCGTGAGCGGGAACCCGGCATCAAGGATAACCCGGACCGTACTCCCAAAGGGGATAATCTCTGAAACAATTCCCTGGAGGCAGTTGCGGGCACTGGAATCAAATGGTTCCTGCGAGAGGATCACATCCTCCGCATGCAGGGTGGCAACCACATCTCCAGAAATGCCGGAGGCTGCATAGAATACGGGGCCATTGCCGGAAGTGATCCGGACAATATTCCCGTATTGGGACGAATTCCCCCGAATAATGTTGCCGATACCCAGGAACTCTGCAACAAAGGCATCGGCAGGATGTAAGAAGATCTCCGAAGTCTCTCCTGCCTGGACGATCCGCCCCTCCCGCATAATCGCGATCCGGTCGGCAAGCGCAAAGACATCATCGAAATGATGGGTGATCTGGATGATAGTAGTCCCGGTTAGCTTCCGAAGCCGGGAAAGTTCCCTGCGCATCCTCTCCCTTGTTTGCCCATCGAGTGCGCTCATCGGTTCATCGAGCAGCAGGATCTCGGGCTTCAGAACAAGTGCCCGGGCAAGAGCAACCCGCTGCTGCTCACCCCCGCTGAGTGTTCCCGGGTACCTTACGGTCAGGTGCCCGATCTCTAACAGGGTGCACATATCTTTTACGATAGCATGCTGCTCGTCCAGGGGAATTTTTTTCTGGCGCAATCCAAACGCGATATTGTCCTCGACCGTGAGATGGGGAAAGAGCATGTAGTCCTGGTACACCATCCCGATATTCCGCGAGCGCGGTTCTGTTAAGGTGATCTCCCGGTCGCCAAGAAATATCCTGCCGGAATCCGGCGTATGGATGCCGGCAATAGTCTCCAGAAGAACTGTTTTTCCCGCACCGGTCGGACCGAGAATGATGAAATATTCCCCGTGCTGTATCTCAAGCGACACGTCCCGTACCGAGAATTCACCCAGGCTGGTGGAAAGGGATTCAATGCGCAGCACGGGTTGTCACTTCCTTAAAAAACATGTACATCCCGGTCAAAGTATTCCACCGCACACAGGGTAATGAGCGAGATCAGGATCAGGATGGTTGCGGCTGCAACCGCGAGGTCCAGGTCGCCTGTCGAGATATTGAGATAGAGTGCAATTGGCAGTGTCTCGGTCCTCATGGTCGTTGCTCCGGCAAGCATCAGCACTGCCCCGAACTCCCCCATGGCCTTTGACCAGGTAATGACCGCACCGGCAAGGAGGCCGTGACGCGCCATCGGCAGGGTAACCTGCCAAAATGCGCCGGTGTCCGTGCACCCGAGCGTCTTTGCCACATATTCATAACGGGGATTAATCGTGGAGAAGGCAGATCGCAAAATCCGGATCATGTAGGGAATATTCACAAAAACCTCGGCAACGATAATCCCCAGCGGGGTAAAAATTATCGCAAAGCCGGCCTGGTCCAGCGCCTTGCCCCACGGGGTTGTGCCAAAGATGAGGAGGAGTGCAATGCCCGCAACCAGTGGCGGGAGCGCGAGGGGAATAGTCAGGATAAGGGTAGCAATCCGTTTTCCGAAAAACTGGTACCGGGCAAGGGCATAGGCAACCGGGATTGCGATTGCTATGCAGATGATGGTTGATATCACGCTTGTTACGAGACTGAGCAGGATCGCAAACTGGATCTCCGGACTTGCCAGATTTGCAGCAAGAGCCGGTAAAGGGGAATACAAAATCAGGCCGAGAAGAACTGAGCCGATGCCCAGAAAAACCAGGTAGGTGAGGGAGAGGAAGATTCTTTTCATCAGTCATCTTCCTGCAATTACCGGTGCTGCTGGTTTTTTACGAGCTCCTGCTGGGCGCGAACACTCGTCTCGCGTATCCGTTCGATATGCTGGTCAGATACCCAGCCGGTAACCGCATGGGGGATACTGTCAAAGGCCGGCACATAGGGTTTGATATCCAGAATGGGCGTTCCATTCAGAAGATCCAGGCCGGTTACATGGAGTATCCCACCCTCGACCCTGGTGAGGGCGACATAGGAGATTCCGATCGGGTTGGGGCGGTTAAAGTGGCGGGTGGAAAAAATCCCGTGGTGCATCTCCCCATCAGATAATGGCTGCTCGGTCAATGCACGCCGCTCTGCCCGGTCAAAATGGGAGAGAAGGATGAGATGGGAGAATCCCTCGATACTCCCGAGCCCTTCTTGGTATTCCGGGAAGACCTCGATCTTTCCTTCTGCCTGTGAGAAGGTACTCTGGAACGGGGGTGCCCCCGGGGTACTGAACGGGGAATGAGCAATGCCGATTGGTTTGAAATCCATCATGGAACCTCTGTATTGGAATTTTCCCTTACGGTTTGACACCGGCGTATGCCGGGTCCGGGTAGGCGGGGAACCCGTGCTTTACAAAGATTGCTTTTCCCTCATCGGATGCAACGAAACTGACGAATTGATTTGCTGCGTCCAAGTTTTTGGTAAATTTGGTCGCCCCGACGGGGGTGATCAGGACCGTGTTGTCACTGAGCGGGATGGGAATGGCATCCACCTTCTCCGGATCGATCTGGTCCAGTGTCAGGATCGCTGCATCTGCCTGCCCCAGGTTCATGATCGTCGTGAGTTCATTGATGGTTGGTGTGCGGGTGACCACATTCTTCTCGACTGCGGCGGTGATGTTGAGCTTCTTGAACATTTTTGTTCCGGCTTTGCCAATGGCCGTAGCATTTGTATCCCCAAGAGCGACTTTCAGGCCGGGCTGGGTAAAGTCCCTGAGTGAAGCGATCTTTTTCGGGTTGCCCTTCTGGACGGCAATTACCGGTACGTGGTAAGCAATGAGCTGATTTGTGGTTACCAGTCCCTGGTCTTTTGCAGTCTGGAACTCAACCGTTGAGCCCGGGATGAAGACGTCCCCTTTTTTTGTTAAGTTCATCTGGGAGACGAGCGTTCCTGCACCGCCATAATTGTACTGTACGGTAATGCCGGATTTCTTGGTGAAGAGCGGTCCGATCTCCTCAAGGGGGGCTTTGAGCCCCGCACCGGCAAACACGAGGATACTTTCTGGTGAAGATCCGGGTGTACTGGTTATCGCAACGGTACCGGCAGGCATGCTGCCCGTCTGGGTGGACGTGCAGCCTGCGAAAAGGAGCGCTCCTGCAACGAGCAGCATAACCACGAATCCAATAAGTTTACCTTTCATATTTAACAATTAGCAAAAGTAAAATAAAAGTGTTGTGAAATTAACCGGGTTGCAGGGTCTGCTATCCACGGGACAGATACCGGGTGATTCTGCTGCCCGAAAAAAATTTGATGAATGTTTTCATTTTTATCCTCTGATGAAATCTTAAAATACAACCAACCCCAATTTAGGCGTAGTGAAAACCAAGAAAATCAGCGCACGAAACCAGATACCCGGCACCGTGAAGTCGATCAGGAAAGGACCGGTAAGCACAGAAGTCGTGATCACTATTGCCGGCGGCAGCGAGATGGTCTCATCCATCACCACCCAGTCTGCAGAATCCTTAAAACTGCACGAGGGATCGAAGGTCTATGCGATCGTCAAGGCCACCGAAGTGATAGTTGGGATCGATTAATCTTTTTCGTTTTTTTTAAGACACCCGTTCCGGGTTAAAACCGGGTCGCAAGCAGGGCATCGAGATATTCCGAGGGATAGGCTCCGTTCTCCGGATCGAACCAGATCTCTATCTTCGGTTCTCCAAGGATGCAGTGAAGTTCGAGAAGCCCGTATTTGTGAATGATATTCACCGGGCCTTCAGGTGTCTCTCTTATATAAAGTTCCTCGTTTCCCAAAAACGCGGCAACATCATCTTTTGTTACCGGGCGGGATACGCGGTACTCGTGTCGCACCCATCCGGGAAAGGGAGGGACGGGATTTTGGAATCCGGATACCATGGTCATAGAGTTTTTACGGAGCAATCTGATAATACGATCCCTCTGCACAGCTCCGGCACACTTCTTTCCCGTCAACCACCACTTCCCGGTGATCCATGATCTGCTCCCCGCACCGCGTGCAGGTTGTTTTGTAGCTCGGGATTCCCGGGACATCTTCTTTCCTGAGCTGCACGATGACCGGCCTGATGGTGAGGATCTCCTCTTCCGGAATTTCTGCAAGAACCCGGAGGACTTCACTGCGCTCCAGCTGGTCGTGCTTTGAGCGGTTCTTTTCGTTCACTGCCACCCGCACGGCATTTCCTGTCCCGATGTCCACAAACGTTGCCGCGAATTTCCCGTAATCCCGGAACTTAAGGCTGCGATGACCCAGCGAGCAGCCGGTAATTGCCTGGACCGCATCGGTGCCACACCGGTCGATCTCCATGAAAACGATAAGGTCCTTGTTCGGTTCATGAGGATTCATGCCCAGTTCCCGGAGCCCGGCAATGGTCAGCCGCGTCCCGAGAACAATTCCCGGACAGACGTGCCCGTGGAATTCCCGTGCCTTTTTGAATAATATGTCGTAGTCGCTCATTTTCTCACCCGTTATTGTTCCCTTGTTTTTCTTTCGTACATGGTACCAGCCCCGGTCCCGGGGGTCACCTTCCACCAGATATGAGCCCCAAGGGTCTCATCGCCGAGCACATATTCCGTTCCATTGTGCCGGAGCACGGCATGAAAATAATTCTTCACAATCTCTTCCTGTGCAGGAGTCGTGCAGTTCAGCCGGCCGAGAAAATCCCGGGTGGCATCCTCCACGTTCGCGAATGTGGACGGCGGGAATTTAGACTCCACGGCAAGGTTTGCGTAAATTCCCATCTCGATGAGCACCTGCCAGAGCCAGTCGGCCATGGGTTCTCCGGGAAATTCTCCCCCATGAAGGAGGGGCCAGAGGTCCCGGTTCACCTTCACCCACGGGGGCGGGGTCAGGAACCAGAAGAGGTGAACCGTTCCCCGGCAACAGTCCCGCATCTTTGCCACGGCATCGGCGATATCCATCATCGTGAGGGAGTATGAAGCGAGGACGACATCATATGGCTCCCCGAGATCGTCCGGCATAACATCCTCCCACCGCTGGGGAACGATGGTGATACCGGAAATATTTTCTTCCCGTATCCGGTCCTCCAGCACTTCCCGCATGACCGGTGACGGCTCCACAACGGTAACGTGGCATCCCTTCACTGCCAGCGGTACTGCATATGTTCCGGGCCCTGCACCGATGTCCAGTACCCGGGATCCTGCCGGAACCGCCATGGCCGCCAGCCGGGCGTCCGTCTGGTGCTGGTGTTTCTCTTTTCCTTTCATATACACGGTCTGGACATTTTTTTTACTGCTCCAGAACTCTTTTGAAGTGCCATAGTTCGGGATAGCACAATGCGCCAGCTTGAGCTGTCTCCATTGTTCCCGCCATGATACGGGGATTGCTGTAGTCATTGATTTGATCACGATCCTTGTCTCTTCCGGGTAGTACCTCAATTGTTCCTTTTGTTAATTAATTTATGTTTATTTGTTTTTAAATTAAACAAATTTACATAACTTGAAATAATCCAAGAACGTACCGGATGGTGATACTTATGGGCTCAGCAAGAGACGTGATGGAACTTTTCGCAGAGAGGGACATTCGCTGGTTATTTTCCGGGTATAATGGATGGAAGGTCGAACCAGTAAGCGGATCCCGGTCTGCCGGGCGTTTTTACCGGGTTTCCCGGGGTAAATGGGGTGGAGAAGAAATTGCATTCATCGCGGTCTCCTTTGATCCTGTGCCCCGGCAGGAATCAGTCAGCGCCCTTGATGCGCTTACCCATGGCCAGGGATCCCGGACAAAAAAATACCTTCTCACTCCCCAGGCAACCGATACCTCCGGTATCCCATCCCCCATCAGGATACTGCCGATGAATGCGTTTGCATTTGCAGACGGTGAACTGGTCTGGCTGACCAAGAAAAAGAACGCAGTCCGTTATCCTCCTGAAGAATGCGCAATCACGTAATAGCGACCGGTATTGGAAAGGAAACGGCGTGGTCCGGGCAAATGCCTGACTGCGTTTTATTTTTTCCCTCCCTGCAATCGGGATACACTTCCCAGCATACCGGGATGAGGAGATTTGAATGACAACGAAAGCAGGGATACCCGGCGCGATCACCTGCATCTCGGGAACCGCCACACGCTTCCGCGGGCTGATCGCCATACCGGTTGTGGGTACCCTACTGATCTACGGTCTCCTGCCGGTGCTCTTTTTCGTCTCGCTCTTCATCGGTCGGTATGACGTTGCCCCGCTGCATGTGCTCCAGCTGCTCGCATCCCCGGTTGTTAACCAGTTTCCGGTAGAGATCATCCATATCGAACCGGGCTGGACGGCAACAGAAGAGAGCATCATCTACCAGATCCGGCTGCCCCGGGTCATCGCGGCCGTGATTGTCGGTGCCGGGCTCTCCATGGCCGGCGCGGCATACCAGGGACTTTTCAAAAACCCGCTGGTCTCACCGGATATCCTTGGTGTCGCATCGGGCGCCGGGTTTGGGGCAGCGCTTGCCATCCTTTTATCGTGGAATCTTCTCATGATCCAACTGTCGGCTTTCGGTTTTGGGATCCTCGCAGTTACCATCACCTACCTGCTCAGCCGGTTTTACCGCACGACCCCGACCCTGATCCTCGTCCTGTCCGGTATCATCGTTGCTGCCTTTTTCACCGCCCTCATCTCGCTCACCAAGTACGTGGCGGACCCTTACGAGAAACTCCCGGCCATCACGTTCTGGCTGATGGGCAGCCTTTCATCGGTCCGGTACTCGGATATCGTGATGGTGGTCCCGCTTTTTGTTGTTGCAACAACTATCCTGCTCCTCATCCGCTGGCGGATCAATCTTCTGGCTGTTGGCGATGATGAGGCCCGGGCGCTGGGCATTGACACGAAACGAATGGCGCAGGTGATCATTCTCTGTTCGACCCTGATCACCGCTTCGGCGGTCTGTATCGCCGGGATCATCGGCTGGGTCGGTCTCGTGGTGCCGCATCTCGGGCGTATGCTGGTTGGCCCGGATTATACAAAACTCCTGCCGGTCTGCCTGCTCCTGGGGGCCTGCTACATGCTCATCATCGATGATCTCGCCCGGATGCTTACGAGTGCCGAGATCCCGCTCGGGATCCTGACGGCCATCATCGGGGCGCCGTTCTTTGCGTACCTGCTCAGCAGGAGGTCGGTGGGATGGATATGATCCTTGACGTGCGGCAGGCCGGCTTTTGCTACAATTCCCAGCGGATGATCTTTTCGGATATCTCATTCTCTCTTGCTGAGCAGGAAGTGCTCTGCATCCTGGGCCCGAACGGTATCGGAAAATCCACGTTGATCCGCTGTCTTGCAAATTTAAACCCGCTCTGTGCCGGTTCGATCCGGCTGCATGACAAGGACATCCGGTCACTAAGTCACACCGATGTTGCAAGAATTATCGGTTATGTGCCCCAGGCCCATGAGATCGTGTTTCCCTTTACGGTCCGCGAGTTTGTTTTAATGGGGAGGGCACCTCACCTCGCGTTATTCTCATCGCCGAACAAGGATGACCATAACAAGGTCGATGCGGCGATGGATCTTGCCGGCATCTCACGGCTCGCTGATAAGCCGGTAAACCAGATCAGCGGCGGGGAGTACCAGCTCGCCATGATTGCCCGGGCACTGGCGCAGGAGCCGGAGGTTCTTTTACTGGACGAACCGACCTCGCATCTTGATTTCGGCAACCAGATACGGGTACTGGAGATCATCGACCGGCTGGCCCGTGAGGGCCTGTCGGTGATCATGAGCTCGCATTTCCCGGACCACGCGTTTCTTTCATCCAATAATGTGGCGATCATGCAGCACGGTTCGTTCATGGCCTACGGGCTGGCCGAAGAGGTCATAACCGAAGAGAACCTGAAGCAGACATATGGCGTGGATGTCTCGATCACGTACAGTTACGATGTTGCACGCCATGTCTGCATCCCCCACAAGTCCGGGCAGTGCCGGTGCAGGGATGTGCTGAAGCCGGAATGCCTGATCAAATCCGGCATACCGTTGCCGGCCATGCGCTGATGTATCGCTGTACACATCCGGGGTCCGAAACCCGCTTGCTTCGACTTGTTAACAATAAATTATTTACTTTTTTAAAAATTAAATGAAAATGTTTATTTTAGGGCAGGCAGAACCGAATACTGCAACGCTTGGTTACATTCAATGCCGGACCGGCAGCCCGGTGCAAGCACCGTGAGAGCCATCCCGGTTCGTCAGCGAGCGATACTGCAGGTGACCCATGAACAAGAAAAACCTGAACCTGATTACAGCATTCAGTCTCGTACTGCTCTGCATGGCTGTTCTCTATGCCGGCTGCACTTTGCCCGCATCCCAGACTCTGAAAACCACGCATGTCATCACGGACATGACGGGAAGGACCCTTGAGGTGCCCCCGGCAATCAACCGGGTGCTCAGTACCGCACCGCCGACAACGATCGCGGTGTACGTTCTCGCACCGGACAAACTCATCGGTGTCAACTTTGAGCCCAACAAACAAAACGGGAATGTCTATATGCCGGGAAAATACCGTGCCCTGCCCAATGTCGGGGGCTGGTTCGGGAAGCAGACCGGGAATTTTGAGACATTCATTGCCATGAATCCCGATGTTATCCTTGATGGTGATGTGGGCGTGGGCAATTTCAAGGCCACCCTGGAAGAACGCCAGCAGAAGTTCGGCACCATCCCCAATGTCGGCGTACTGGATGCCCGGAATGCCACGCGGTACGATGAATCGATCCGTTTCCTCGGCACGCTGCTCGGCGCTGACGAGCAGGCAGCCTCGTTGTCAGAATTCTATAACCGGGTTTTAACACAAGTTACGTCCCGGGTTTCTGATATCCCGGTGAGTGAGCGGATTCGGGTCTATTATGCTGAAGGCCCCAAGGGACTCCAGACGGATCCGTCCGGCTCCATGCACTCGGAACTGATCGAACTGGCCGGAGGGGTCAATGTTGCTGACTGCCAGATTATGCCCGGCATGGGCATGACGCCGGTCTCCATGGAACAGGTGACGAAGTGGAACCCCGATGTGATTATCGTGGGCGACCCGGGGTTCTATAACTCAATTTACAACGACACTCTCTGGGGACCTATTCCTGCGGTGAAAAACCACCGTATCTATCTTGTCCCGCAGTCACCATTCACCTGGTTCGACCGCCCGCCCGGTGTCAACCGGATCATCGGTATCCCGTGGATTGCAAAAGTCCTGTACCCGGAAAAATTCAGTGATATGAACCTGCCGGCTCTCACAAAAGAGTTCTATGCCAAGTTCTATCACTACGATCTCTCGGACAGCGAAGTGAACAGCCTGCTGGATCCCTCGCTCCGGTAACCAAAAAACGGGTGAATCTATGGAAACCTGCATGATAAAAAACCGGGACTATACGGAAAAGACCGCTGCGGAGTTCAACGAGATCGCCCAGAACATTTTTTTCCCCATCTACCCGGTCATCGCCCACCAGATCCTGAAACGGGCGGACATCGATACCGGCTCGTGTCTTGATGTGGGCAGCGGGCCGGGGCATCTTGCCATCGCGCTTGCAACTCTTTCCGACCTCACGGTTTTTGCCCTGGACAATGCCCAGCCGATGTGCCGGATTGCCGGGGCCAATGTGGCCAAGTACCGGCTGGAGCGGCGCGTCAGGCCGGTCTTTGGCGATGTGAATGCCATCCCGTTTGGCGATGCCTCTATGGAACTGGTAGTAAGCCGGGGATCGTTTTTCTTCTGGGAGAACCTGACCCGGGGATTTTCTGAATGCCGGCGGGTGCTCAGGCCCGGGGGGATGGCATATATCGGGGGCGGGTTTGGCAACACACGCCTCCGCGAAGAGATTATCAGCCGGATGCGTGAACGGGACCCGGCGTGGGAAGAGAAACGACGGGGCTGGTATGCGAACTGCAATCCTCATATTGTCCGGTCAGCGCTTGCGGCTGCCGGGATCTGCGAGTACGATCTCATCGAGGATGAATCGGGATACTGGGTCTGCTTCAGGAAAGGGGGATAAAAGGAATCCGGCAATTTTTCTCATTCAAAAAAATTCACCTTTTTAAGAATTCTCTCTTCTTGTACTTCATTATCGAGGAAAAACCGGCACGCCGGAAAAATTTTTGACCATATCTGCATTCTGGCAGGGTTTCCGGGGGCTGGATGGGGTAAACTTGGGGGCTGGTTTTTGCCTCGATTTCCGGGCCATTGGCAGCCACCGGGCGAGGGTGTTTCCGCTCGTATTTTGGCAATCGGGGTGATTATATGACTTATTTTTTGCAAGGGTTGGAAAGGAGCTTTTTGCGGGGTTTTTGATAAGAGTAGAGTGGGTGGAAATGGGAAACGGAGCCCTTATTGGGCTTATTTGCCCTCAGTGCATAGACCTTTTTCCGTGAAAGACTTGAGTTAGGCGATATGAATGACCTATGATCCTGGGAAGTATTCTTGGTGATAGGCAAAACGGGGACGTTTAAGATACTCACGGTGTAATAGTAAATTCAGAACATTGTGCCGGGTATAAATTGATAACGAGATCGCGAAATGGATATCACCGTTGAAAAGCTTATCGAAATTCAGGTCAGAGCTATCAGGAAGAGCACCAGCCCTGAAGATTTTGGATTTGAGGGAGTGATCCGGGATCACGGTACTCTTGACTTTATTGTCAATGGGGGAAAACGGAAAACCGATACTGTTCGTAAAGCTGCGTGGTTTTTGTTCAAAATTACTACGGAACACCCATTTTTTCAGGGTAATAAACGGACCGCTCTACTAACGGCACTTCTTATTTTGAAATTAGATCCAATGGCATATCAGATAAACTGTTCCAACGAGGAAATAGCCATGTTTGTTGAAAAAGTGGGACAGTATGAAAGTTCGCTCGAAGAAGTCGAACAATGGATAAGAAAAAAAATAATTTTGTGAATTAGTGCCGGCTCAGTATGTCAAGAGCCAGACTGTACCTGCTCATTGATTCATCGAGAGCATGTAACTCAACGGGCGAGAGTGCCCCCCCAATAGTATCAGGGTTCATCACGCATTGCTTTGGGACGGAATAAATTTCGCTCACGCCAACAAGGGTGGATTTTCCCCATGTGAAATGGGGAAGAGCTGGCGCTTCACAGATTAAACTCCCTGATACCTGCTGCCGGTAAGGACCTACCGACTTTAACATCTCCTGTTCGTTATCGGTGGTATCAAATCTCGAGTACTGCATTTTATAACCCTCCTTTATGCTTGATTGATGGTTTTCCAGCTACTTGAAATAGGTGCTACATTGATATTAATGTTCATATCTGGCATCCTCATTGCAGATATTTTAAGTTTTGTCTTGAATTCACTTCTAATCCGGCTGCTCTCAACTGCTGCCTGATACAGTTCATATTCAATCGGGTTAACCTTGGTGACTTTTACATGCTGTTGCATGATTTGTTGGAATACCTGGTTGGCCATTTCCGGGGGAAGATTTCCCGGCATGTCAATACTAGGAATGGCACAGATCTGTGGGCCTATGACCGGGTCGGTCATTAGAATTTCCAGAGGATTGAATGGAGCATCGCATTTCATATCGTGCTGCATATCCTCCCAAACGTGCCAGATGACTTCTTCAAGGTTATCTGGGGCCTCAATGATATTGAGTCCAATGTTTTTTGCCTCGCTTCTTCCCACGGGATACCCGTGATGGTAGAAGGATTTGTTGAGCGAATCGGAGATTGCCTTAACCTTGTTTTGATCGCTCATATGCAGGCTCAGTAATTTCTGGCCGAGTGACGATGCAAGGTTAGAGCTCCTTTTCGCTATTCCGATAGGGATAGCCCCGACTTCCTTGCAAACCAGCTCGAATGCCCGCTCTTTTTGTTCCTGGTCTGAAATCCCTACGTCATTGCAAACAAAATCTATGAAATGCGACAGGTCCTCGGCTCCGAAATTGATCTGTTCCTGCACTCCAGGTTTTCCCGGTACGTTTCTCTGGCCGGAAAGTTGCGGGTCCACGGGACCAAGGTTTGAAAATGGGTGCATTACGATATCGTCAGCTCCGAGAGCGACAAGTGTTGCAGCGCTGTATGCCTGGTACGGGAGTAAGACGCCGACTTTTTTAAATCGTTCCCGGAGCAAGCTGATAATCCGCCAAGATACCACGGGATCACCCCCGTTGCTGACAAGTAAGAGATCGACATCTGTTTTTTCTTTGGGGATTTTATTGATCTGTTTGCAGAATTCCGGGATGACGTCGGCGGCCATAATTCCCGCTGCATTCACCCGGGAGCTTGTGATGTAGGTGATGAGCGGCCGCCCGCGTACTTCTTCGATTTTGTTGTAGAGGGTGACCCGGTTCTCATACGTCATAGTGTAACGCTAACCTTTTTAAGCATATTAAAGTATTGAAAATCACCCGATTTGTTTTTTCGTATTATCAATTTTGATTTCAGAACAATCTATGTAAAAAAAATAGAACCGATCATTTCATCCCCTGACCCCCGCAATCATCCCCACCACCTGCGCCAGCACCACCCCCGCCATCGCCACGAACAACGTCCAGAACACCTTCCGGACCTGCTCATTCTTCCCGAACGCCTCAATCACCACATCAACATCCGCCTTCATCGCCCGCTGGATCAGCTTCGGCAGGAACACAAACAGCGGCAAAAATAGGACCGCAGCCCCGGTGAACGCGAGCGTGATCTCCGCCCGGCCCGCCAGGAAGATTCCCAGTGGAAGCGCAAATATTCCCGCCAGCAGCGCTGCCATCCCGACCTCGCCGAACCAGAAGTAATGCCGCTTCTCCGCGTAGTTCGATTGCTCCGCCTCCGTCAGCGCAGACAGGTCGAAGATGCCGAGCGTGTGCAGCATTCCGTACCAGGCAGCGTGCGACTCCTCCGGGTCCGCAACGAGCCCGAGGAAGAGGATCGCGATCGGCACAATGAGGAGGAGAAGGGGGAGGTGGGCCAGGACCATGACGGCCCCCAGCAGGATGCCGGCACCGCAAATCGCGGCCCGGGTCTGCATCTCGTTCTCAAACATCCTTCCCGCCTCCCGGCACGATCGTGATCTCGAAGACGGGGCTCGTGTACCCGTGGTTTGCCGGGCTGAAGTCCCGGATCCTTCCCCGCTGCCCGATCTTCCGCCGTGCGGTACAGATCCGGACCGTGTGAGTGCCCGGCGACCGGGGATAGACCCTCCGGCCGTCAAAGTCACGCATCTCTCGGAAGTCCGGGATCTCGAACCAGTGTGGCCAGAAGCGGATACCACGCGGAAGATCCGTTCCGCGTTCCAGGTCCTGCAGCCACATCGGTGTCAGGTTGTCGTAGCACAGATCGATGATGAGATCTACATCCTCCAGGTCCGGGTTTAAGTCCAGCTCGTAGAAGATCGGGTTGCGCCGGACTTCGTCGACCGTGAGCGGGGTATCCCGGGTGAGCGGTTCGAGGCCGCTGAGGGTGCCCCGGTACAACCCGACCACGGTTGCGACCGGCTGCATTCTCGTATCAGGTATCGCGTTATCAGATTCCATGATAGTCCTCCTTGTGGTGTTCGTACTCGTTCCGGAGTTTTCTGAACTCCTCGACGACTTCGTCATATTTGCCGATCTTCTGGTAGATGGCAAACAGCAGGGGATAGATCGGGAGCACGGCTCCCAGGATAATCGCCAGTATTTCGGTTTCCATAATGGCCCTCCGACAAAAAGACGAGCGGACCGGAAAAAATGAGGGACCGGGGGTCTCCTCCCCTCCGGGCCGGTTCGTCTGACTCTGATCAGGCAAGTGCCGGGACAGTGTCTGCCCAGGTCTCGACCTTTGTCCGGATGCCATCGTCCGAGTACGAGGTGATGCTGATCTTCTGCCGGGAGAAGTTGACCTGGTAGATCTCACCGTTCGGGTCGTGGCACCGGACCGTTGCACTGTAGAGTTCGTTGTCGGTATCGCGGTACGGGGTGCCCCCGTGGGATGTAGCAAGGGCCGTGTTGGCGAGGATTGCTGCTGCTCCGGCATTGAATCCGGCAATGGTGATGAACCGGTCCGACAGGGTGCCGACCGTGTTTGCTTCAGCGTCCTGGTACACGATCTTCACGGTGTACCCTTCGCGGGTCTTTTCTACCGGGTCGTGGGTTTCCCCGGCGGTCATGTAGGCTACACATGCAAACGGGTTGTCGGTGATGACCGACTGGACAATCGAGTTGAAGGTCGCTACGTCTGCTATCGGTTCTGCAAGGTTGCGAACCGCACTCTTGGTTACGGTGCTCTGTACGAAATCTGCCATGTTGGTTTCCTCTGTTTTTGTTGTGCTCTGTCGGGAGGTTCTGAAATCTCCCGTTTTGTCGCGGGGCCCTTTGACATACCAGTATAGGTTTTAATCGGGTATCGGCGTGACTGAATCCCGCATTTTTTCAGAAAAAAGGACTTGTTCTGTGGAGGACTGCGCGAACCGGGCCTGGTTGGCCGCCCGTTGTCGTTTGCCAAAATGTAACTATGGGAACCGGTTGCCCGGGGCTCTATGTTCTCAAATTCCTGCGTTATGCATGGTTTGCGTGAATTGCCGGATTTTGTTTTATATACCCCTTTGTTTCCGGTCCAGAGATCCCACCGATAGACCAATACTATCGGGGAGGAATTGCAAATCTTGCTGATGATTACCCGTGATTATTTGAGAAAAGAATCGGGAAAACTCATTGGTTTTCTTTCAGGGCGCTCTTGGGGGCTGCGGCACCTGGTGCCTCCTCCCCCGCCGCACGGGCATCCCCCGATGTAGCGATTGCCCTCAGGAGGTTGGACTTGCGAAACGGGGGTCAAGGGGGTGCTCCCCTTGGGATGCTTCCCCCTCTGGGGGAGAGAGGGGGTCATGCTCATAATTGCGGAAGAAAATAACCGAATCGCAGGAAAAAAAAGATTTCTCCGGTGCCGAAAAAAGGAAAGTGTTGCCAGGAGCTTCCTGTACAGTTGAAAAAGAATGAGCCCGGTCAGGGACCCGGCATCTCTGCCGGTTTCGATAAGGGCTGTGGGGTTGAGTTTTTTCCCGGATTTTTCGGTGCCCTCGTCCCACTCCGGCTTTTTCCGCAGGATTTGTTTCCTGCCCCGGTTCCCGGTCGTGCAGTCCTAAGGCGGATCGTGTAGTAATGCTGTTTCGTCCGGATTACGGAAATCCGGAACATCAGTTCTCCCCGCTGCCAGATGGCCCGGGCAATGATGGCCGGTACGAGATAGAGGGGGATATCCTGTTCAACGAAGGGGGAGTTCTTGGAAAGTCTCCGGGAGATCTTTGCGGAACCGGGGCGGATGATTTTCGGGGGTGCGACCGGCCTTTTTATCGTGGGGGCTGGTCCGTACGCGGGTGGTGAATCCGGTAGTACGGGTAGAGTCACGGGAGAGACCGGGATCGAATCCTGTATGGATGCGGCCGGGGGAGCGTTGATACGGCCGGCTTTTACCGGGAGCTTCTTAGCGGTCGTGATCTCCCGGACGGAGGGTGACGAAAGGACCGGCTGAGCAATTGACAAAACGAGTCCGTGAACAGGATCACTCCTCTGCATTGCCGCTGTCAGCTGCATAGGTTCACCTTGCACTTTCCCTTGTGCTCGATCCAGATTCCCTTTGAAGCGACCGGGAGGAATTTCTTACGCGGTTTGCGCATCTGTCCGTGCCGGTTCCAGCATTCAGACATGGGAGACCTCCATGAGGCCATCGTCCAGTACTTCGAGACAGGTGAAGCGTCCGGTACTGTTCTGGATCCAGATCTCCCGGTGGGGAGCAGCAGTCGCGGTCCGGAGAGGAAAGAGCTTCCGGAGGATCTCTGCATCCTTGTGGCAGAATTCTTCGGTTGCGGGGATGCCTGGGAGGGGCCGGGTTGTCTGTTTGAGCTTGAGGTAGAGCAGCTCGGTGGTAATCCGCAGAGCCATGAGATGGGCCGGCTTATGGTGAGTGGGAAAGCAGGGCAGCATCGGCACGACTGAAAATCCCTTCTCTTCCAGCAGCGATGTTGCCGCACGCTCGATGGGTGAGAGCCTTGTTGTATTCTTCATGGTGCTTCCTCCACAAGAAGACGCACGGGTAATTTTCCTTCCGGGGGAATTTCCTGGATCCGGTCCGGCAGGATTGCAAAACAGTGATACCCGTGGTTTACCCTGTAGAGCCAGATCTCGTACCGGATCGGGGAATCCGGGCGTCGAGCCATCTCGGTGCGATACCGCAGGACGGCCCGGGTAAAGTATTGTTCCACCGTATCGATCGTGGCCGGACGGTGCGACAACTTATAGATCCGGATATAGCGCATCTCGCCGGATTTCCTGCCGGCAACGAGATAGGCCGGGGGCAGCCGCTTGTCCCCCTGCCCGTTGGGGACGATGCGGACCTCATACCCGTTCAGCCTGAGCTGTTCGCAGGCTCCCTGTTCCAGCACCGTGCAGCGGCGGCTGGTCATGATGTGGCACCCCTGTTTGCTTGCGGGTATCTGGTCTGCCCGGTCCCGACCGACCCATTGCATCCGGTACCTGAGAGATCCTTAAGTGAGGATATCTTCTGTTCAACGTTGACGATTCCTGGTACGGTGACGTGGTTGTATCCTGTCACGTCCCGGCCTGTTCCTTCATTCTCCATTCCTGGAGAAACGTTCTGCATAATGTTCACCGATCTTTGTTTTGGTATTCCCCCGTATTGCCCCGTAGAAGCGCGAACCTTTCACCTGGTTGCTCTCATGTTCCGATTTAACGCCGGTCTTTTTCCCTGGCAGGCAGAGCCCGGGCTCGTGGAGTAGGTATTTCCCCGGACTCCCGCAACAGCAGGTTCCCTGTTGGGGTGCTGTCGTGAAAGTGCGCTCGAATTTATTTAAAAGACCGGCGCCTGCCGATGTATACCAAAAGAAACGTAGTTGTGACCGGCCAGTGCAGGCCCGAAATTTCCCGTACTGCAGCCGGAGTTACGGTCCCATTTCCTGTTTTGCACAACCCGTAGCATCCCCATCAGTGAAGTGACAACGACCATCATGGTCACTAAGAATCCTGCCACGCATCGTGCACGTGCCTTCACGTACCCGGGCCGGGGTTTCTTCGTCATGATCCACTGGAGAAATTTTGCGAGCATTGCAATAATACACCGTTGGTATAATCGAATATATACTAGTTGGTGGCTGCGGGAATTTTCGTAGTTATTCTGGCTTGTATGCTGGAATCGGGGCTTTAATTGGGGCCGGATTCGTATAACCCGGAAGTACTATTATTGAACCGCTGCTATCATGGTAAGAAACGCGGACTTTTCCGGAAGATTTCCGGGAAAAAATACAAAAAAACGGGGCACCTGCCGCATGGCACGCAATCAGCCCACTTCTCAAAAAATAGGGAGATTCTTCCGGGTATGACCAGGGAATGTTTTCGTTTCTTATTTTCCCGGTATATCCATTTTTAAACCCATGTCAGAAAAATGATTCTCTTATTGGCATTTCAGCAGGGTTTCTGGAGCCCGGATTGGGTAAATTAGGTGGCGAAAAAGCCTCGGTTTAAAGGCCCGTGGCAGGCAGTGGGCGATGGCGTTTCCGCCCGTATTCGCGCATTCGGGACAATAATCGGGCCTATCTTCCACAGGTACTAAAAAAGGGGATAATCCGGGCTTTTCCGGTAGTGGCCCGGAGATAGGAGCAAGAAAATGAACCCGTATAGGGCTTATTTTCGATCTGAACATAAGATGTAACGGTGAGGTGCTTGACAAAAAGGACCGGTTCACTCCCGGACAGCACCAAATATTCTCTCTGCGATATCCGGTATCGGGATGTTGTTTGTTCTATGGGGAGTGTTCGTATTTGATCCCCTGCCGATAGTGTTTTGGCATGGTGCTTGCCTATTGCGGGAAACTCTGGTTCCTTGACTGGATGGTGTGGCTCTGTGACGACATGAAGGACGCGATTGCAGAGTACCGGATCTCGGGGATCATACCCGAAAAATAAAATAAAATAAGGTCCAGGATCCAATCACACAATTCCTTATTTTATCCTGAGCCGCTGCCCGTTCCTCATCAGGTGGACATCGTTATCCAGCGTATACCCGAGATCGCTGGCAAAGTCGGCGTAGCCTGCCGTCATCTTCATGTCGGCATGAGCAGGGATGATGTGCTGGGGCTTGAGCATATCGAGAAACTCGTAGTGGTCTTCCCGGTACGCGTGGCCGCTCACGTGCAGGTCAGTAAAAATCCGTGCACCGGCCATTTTAAGTTGCTGCTCGATAACGTACCGGTTCCCTACATTCATCGGGTTCGGGATGACATTTGCCGAGAAGAGTACCTTGTCCCCCTTGGCCAATTGATACGGGGTATCACCCGCCGCAAGCCGGGTCAGGATCGATCCGGGCTCGCCCTGGTGACCAGTGACAATCGGCAGGAACTGCTCCTTTCCCTCTTTCATCATTCGCCGCATCATCCGATCAACGGTCCTCCGGTTCCCGTACACACTTGCCGTCTCCGGGAATGAGACCAGTTTCATCTGTTCTGCGGTAACGGAATATTTCTCCATTGAGCGCCCGAGAAAGACCGGCTTACGGCCGATCTCATGGGCACATTCCGCAATGGATTTCACCCGGGAGATATGTGACGAGAACGTCGATACGATGATCGCATTCTTGTCATCTTCGAAACTGGTAATGACCTCCCGTACAAGATCCCGGGCGATCCGCTCGCTGGGGCACCGGCCCGGGCGATGGATGTAGGTGCTTTCCACGATGAGGGCAAGCACCCCTTCCTTCCCGAGCTGCCGGAAGCGGGCAAAATCCGGGGGATGGCCTAATATTGGCGTCCGGTCGAACTTGAAGTCACAGGCATAGACGATCGCACCGTGAGGGGTGTGAAGCACCGGTGTTACGGTATCGATGATCGAGTGCTGCGTGCGCACAAATTCCAGAATGAGGTGCGGGGAAATTGTATACCGCTGCCCGGCCGGGAGTGCGAAGAGCTTGTTCTTCGCATCAAATTTCTTTTCACCTGCAATCTGCTGGCGGATTAATTCCGTTGCATAGGGAGTTGCAATGATGGGCGCATTGTACCGGTGTGCAAGCTTCGGGATGGCCCCGATATGGTCCAGGTGCCCGTGTGAACAGACAATCGCCTTCACGGTGCCTTCGACCTTTTGCAGCACGGTATCGTCCGGGATCGCCTTGATCTTGATCAGGTCAAGGGAATGCATCTCGTCAACTTCCACGTCCTCGTGGATCATCAGCTGGTCGAGGCGGAGCCCCATGTCAAAAATGACAATTTCCTTTCCGCAGCGGACAGCGGTCATGTTCCGCCCGACTTCGTCGTATCCGCCCACGGCTATAATTTCTATTTCCATTCTGTGTTGTATCTCCTGAATTTTTGTCTGGTTGTATAATCTGCGGGAATTGTTTCCCGGTTTTTTTATGACATCACATGTATCGTGCGATTCCATGCGAATCAGCCGGATCAATTATCGGCCATATCCCCGGAGTAAACCGGGATACCTATCCGTTCTTGAGCCCGCTTTTAACATATCGGCGAAATTCCCTTAACGAACCGTACGGATACTTACCCGTTCCGGTAAAGGGCCTCAGGGGCCGTCACCACGAGAGCGTGGATCATCGGGATCCTGCACTGGCATCGGTGTCTTCTCCCGATGCAGTTTCTTCGATGGTATTGTTACCATCGTCCGCATGATTCCTGCACTTCATTCCCGCACAGGCCATTCCGGGTTATGAGATAATACCCGGAATTGTGTCTAAACTACATTGCGGGGCAAGCTCATCAACCTATGGTTTCTGGCAGGTATTGTGCCGGTAAATCCTTTTTCTCGTGTCAACCCCGTGCACCAAAACATATATTATTCAAAAAAAACCGCCGGGTTCCCTTGGAAATCCCTTCACTGGAACCCGGTCTGGTCCCTCATCAGCCCGCTTTTAAGAAAATCCTTTATCGAGCGTTTCCTGGCTCTCGGCATTCAGCCCGGTTACGTACACCGATTTTCCCCGCTGCTGGTACTTGTCCACCACTTTTGCAATCGCTGCTACTGCTGACTGGTCCCAGATGTGCGAGTGTGTTAAGTCGATCTCCACCCGCTCCGGATCATTGGCATAATCGAACAGATCGATGAACGCCTCCATGGTCCCGAAGAAGACCTGCCCTTTTACCGTATAGATCTTGACCCCGTCGCTCCGGACCGTGCTCGTTGCATGGATGGCCGAGATCCGCCACCCGAAGACCAGGGCTGCGAGAACGACGCCCGCAATAACACCTTTTGCCAGATCGTGGGTGAACACAACGATGGCGATCGTTATGACCATGATTGCCGCATCGCTGACCGGGACTTTTGGCAGTTCGCGGACCGATTTCCAGTCAAAGGTGCTGAGGGCGACCATGATCATGACGCCCACGAGTGCTGCCATCGGGATCCGGGCCAGCACGTCACCAAGCGCAATGATGAGGAACAGGAGAAACAGGCCGGCTACCAGCGATGAGAGTCGTCCGGTTGCCCCGGACTTGATATTAATGACCGACTGGCCGATCATGGCGCACCCGGCCATACCCCCGAAGAACCCGGTGATGGTGTTGGCGTACCCCTGTCCCTTAACCTCGCGGTTCCGGTCGCTCTTCGTATCGGTCATCTCATCGACAATCGAAGCGGTCAGGAGCGATTCGAGCAGCCCGACAATCACCAGCGTAACGGAATACGGCAGGATGATCAACAGGGTCTCGACCGAGATCGGCACAACAGGCAGGTGGAATAATGGCAGGGAACGGGTGATGGTGCCGATATCCCCGACCGTCAGCACCGAAATACCGGTACCGATGGCAATCGCCGTCATGACGACAATGGCGGCAAGGGACGAGGGGATGGCTTTGGTGAACCGGGGAAGGATATAGACAATGGCCAGCGTGCCGGCGACCATTGCGTACATCATCCATGAGGCACCGATGAAGAACGGCAGCTGGGCAAGGAAGATCAGGATAGCAAGGGCGTTGACGAACCCGAGCACAACCGGATAGGGAACGAACGTGATGAACCGCCCGACCTTCAGCCACCCTAAAATGAGTTGGAGAATCCCGGTGAGAATAGTCGCGGCGAGCAGGTACTCAAGCCCGTAATCCCGCACGAGCACGATCATGATGAGCGCCATCGACCCGGTGGCCGCAGAGATCATGCCCGGCCTGCCGCCAACAAACGCAATTATGACAGCAATGCAGATGGATGCGTACAGTCCGACCATGGGGCTGACACCAGCGATGATCGAAAACGCAATCGCTTCGGGGATCAGGGCCAGGGCTACGGTCATGCCCGCAAGGGAGTCTCCCCGGATATTGGATAGCCATTCTTGTTTGAGTGCGTGCAGATTCACAAAAAACCTCAAAGTTTCTGCGTGATAGTATTTTTTAATGATAAAAAAATGTATGCTGCTAACAAAATTCGCAGAATTTTTTCTATATTATGAACGTACGACCTTATTAACGTTCGGCAGGTTCTCCGGCCGCATCAGGCCAGAACCGGCGGTTCACGAATTCATACCGGGTGCAGGTTCGACCGGCATGAGTTGTCTTTTAGGGGGATAAGTGACGGTCATTCACCATCCCGTACCGGACAGTAGTCTCATTGAATTCGTAAACCAAATGAGCAGGTTATTTTAATGATGTATCTAAACAAGGAGCAGACAATTAATTGTGCTATTGGGTAAAGAGTAGTGAAGGATTATGATGTTTAAGAAAATTTTACTTGCAACCGATGGATCCGAGAACGCCAACCGTGCAGCCGACGCGGCGATCAGTCTTGCACAGGGACTCTCTCTCCCGTCCATCACCATCGCCCATATCGTAACCTCACCTCCGTCTGAGTCCCGCATGGTGCAGGCGAAATTCGATGTTCACTCGCTGCTCGTAGAGGAATCGCATAAAAGCCTCAGCGGAACCCTCGCCAGGTGTGACGCAGCAGGCATTACCTATACGCTGAAAGTGGCCATCGGCGATCCGGCGCAGGAGATCCTTGCCCATGTCGCAAAAGAGCAGATCGATCTGGTGGTGATCGGGAGCCGGGGGTTAGGTACGCTCAAAGGAGTACTGATCGGCAGCGTCAGCCAGAAGATCGCTCACCTTGCTCCGTGCCCGGTCTTGATTGTGAAGTGAGAGGAACCAGCAGGTTCACCCGGATGAATGACCTCCCGGTAAAATCAAGACCCGTTTATCATCATACGTTCCGATGTTGAACCACGGGGATAAGTTCGGAAATGTTTTATAATAATGAGGAAAACAGTAATCTATGAACTATCAGATATTATCTATACCCGCTAAGAAAAATTATACCGGTACTACCTCTTCTCTTCCCTGTTAGTTCAGGTCTTTTCTCATAAACCGGCAACGTCCTGATGGCAGCCGGGGCTTTTTCAGTTCCAGACACTCCCCTATCAAATGTCTGCAACAAAACCATTCCGGAAAATTCTCCCCGATCGTCATCAGTATGATCAGGATGTATTGATTTTCAACATCCAACGATTTTTGCTTGAGAATGTATTGCAGGGTTGAAAACAGCGATGAAGATGAATTTACGAAGGAAGGTTTGAATCCAACAATGGCAGAAGAAGCAACGATGAACGACGCCCGGAAGCGGTATGAGTTCAAAAAAGTCCTGGAGAATCTCCAGTCCCTGCAGGGGGATGGTACAGAATTAATTACCCTCTACATCCCGCCCGACAAGCAGATCTTTGATGTGACCAACCAGCTCAAGGATGAGTTCGGGCAGTGCGCCAATATCAAGAGCAAGCAGACAAAGGTCAACGTTCAGAGTGCCATCTCTTCCATCCTCTCGCGTCTCAAATATTACAAGCGCCCGCCGGAAAAGGGCCTTGCAGTCTTCTGTGGTACCGTTAAAACCTTTGGGGACCGCACCGATCTCCAGTGTACGATCTTCGAACCCCCGGAGCCTCTCAATCTCTACATGTACCGGTGCAGCTCGAACTTCGAGCTCGAACCCCTCAGGCAGATGCTTGAGGAAAAGTACGTGTACGGCCTGCTCGTTCTCGACAAGCGGGAGGCATACTGGGGATTTTTACGCGGCAACCGGATCGAACCGATCGGTGGAACGCACTCAACAGTACCGGGGAAAATGAGAAAGGGCGGCCAGTCGGCGGCCCGGTTCGGGCGGCTGCGGGAGATTGCTATTGACGAGTTCTATAAGAAAATCGGTGAACACGCAAGCGCAATCTTCATTGCCGAAAAAGATTATTTCGAGCGGTTCAAAGGTGTCCTGATTGGAGGGCCGAGCCCGACAAAAGAGGAGTTCGAAAAAGGGGATTACCTCCACCATGAGGTCCAGAAACGGATCATCGGGCTTTTCGATGTTGCGTACACCAATGAGGACGGGCTCTCTGAACTTGTTGATGCGGCGAAGGATGCCCTCAAGGGAATGACTGTCATCAAGGAGAAAGCCCTCATGGACCGGTTCTTAAAAGAACTGGTCAAGGACAACGGGGTTGCCGCATATGGGGAAGATAGTATCCGGCACAACCTTGAGATCGGGGCTGTTGATCTGCTCCTCCTCTCAGCAACCCTCCGCAAATCCCGGCTGAAGATCAAGTGCCAGAGCTGTGATTATACCATGGAAAAAACGGTAAATATCGAAGCCGGAAAGACCGTTGCCGACATCGCGTCCGGGAACTGTCCGAAATGCACGGCACCGCTCGTGCTTGAAGAGGAGATCGATATCGTCGACGAATTGACAAAATTTGCCGACCAGAGCAGTTCGAAAGTAGAACTCATTTCAGATGACTTTGAGGAGGGCTCAATTCTCTTTAACGCATTCGGCGGAATTGCGGCTATCCTCCGTTACAGGACGGGATACTGACATATGTTCAGCATCTACTATCTCTCCCGTATTCGTCCTTTGTCGGAAAGACCTGCCAGAAAATCGCAGAATCCCGGGTGCTATACGGTTTATCGGGTTTAAAACATCCATACAAGATTACACAGACCACAGAAACAGGGTGGAACATGGTTACTGAAAAAGACGTGGAACATATTGCGGAACTCGCCGATATCGGCATCAATACCGCTGAACTGGGAACATTTACTCACCAGTTCAATGCAATTCTTGACTATTTTGATGTGCTAGACCAGGTCAAAGGAGATATCACCGTCACCCGTGATCTCACCAATATCATGCGGGAAGATATAGTCGAACCTTCCCTGTTCCGGGATGAGGTATTGAAAAACGCAGCAGCACAGGAAGACGGATTTATCAAAGCACCACGGGTGATGTAGTGGAAACGCATGAACTCACTTTTAAACCCGATGACCGGTACCATGCATTTCTTACGGTCTGCAAAAAGGCTCCCTATGGTAAGGGAAAACTGTCCGGAATTGCCGTAGCGGTGAAAGATAATATCTCCACCCGGGGCATCGAGACCACCTGTGCATCAAAGATTCTCAAAGGCTACATTCCCCCGTATGATGCCCACGCAGTTGATCTGCTTCGGCAAGCAGGCGCAGCCATCGTCGGCAAGACGAATATGGACGAGTTCGGTATGGGCACAACGACCGAAAACTCTGCATTCGGCCCCACCCTCAATCCCTGCGATCCCAGCCGGGTTCCCGGAGGATCTTCTGGAGGAAGTGCAGCTGCGATTGCCGGCAATTTGGTGCCGATGGCTCTCGGAACAGATACCGGCGGTTCCGTCCGGTGCCCTGCGGCATTCTGCGGCATTGTCGGACTAAAACCGACGTATGGCAGGGTATCGCGTTACGGATTGATCGCATACGCAAATTCACTGGAGCAGATCGGCCCGATGGGGCGAACGGTTAGTGATGTCTCTACCCTTTTGCAGGTAATTGCCGGAAAGGATCGCCACGACTCTACCATCTATGACCGGCCATACGCCCACACGCCCGTTGCAGATGTAAAAGGACTCAAGATAGGTATCCCCGATGAATATTTTGGCGAAGGCGTAGACCCGAACGTTGCAGGAGTTGTCAGAACTGCAATCGGCAGGCTCGAAGAACTCGGCGCCACCACGGTCCCGTGCTGCATTCCCTCGATGAAGTTCTCGCTTGCTTCGTACTATGTCACCTGTACCTGCGAGGCCAGTTCCAATCTTGCCCGGTTTGATGGTGTGCGGTATGGCCCGGGTGCCGATTCGAAGAAGTCATGGCACGAGGCCTACAAGGAAGTCCGCAGTGCCGGGTTCGGTACTGAAGTACGCCGCAGGATCATGCTGGGTACCTTTGCCCTCTCTTCAGGATATTACGGAAAATACTATGCCAAGGCACAGGTTGCCCGTGAAAATGTGAAAGCCGATTTCGCCCGGATATTCTCGGAAGTCGATCTGATTGCCGGGCCCACCATGCCCACGATCGCCTTCAAATTCGGTGAGAAAAGCGATCCACTCTCCATGTACCTTGCCGATATCCTGACCGTCCCGGCAAACCTTGCCAGTATCCCGGCCATTTCAGTACCCTGCGGAAAGGTTGACGGTATGCCCGTCGGACTCCAGATCATGGGACGGCCCTTTGAAGATGAGCGCGTAATCGATGCTGCCTATGCCTACGAACAGGCGGTGAACTAAATGGCAGAAGATCAGGTCATCGTAGGACTTGAAGTGCACTGCCAGCTGGATACAAAGAGCAAGCTCTTCTGCGGGTGCTCCACTGATTACCGGGATGACGGGCCAAACACGCACGTCTGCCCTATTTGCCTTGGACTTCCCGGCGCAATGCCTTCAATCAACAAGCGTTCGATCGAGTATGCAATGAAAGTGGCAAAGGCACTGAACTGTACCGTTCTCCACGAATCCGAGTTTTCCCGGAAGAACTATTTTTACCCGGATCTCGACAAAGCATACCAGATTACCCAGTACGACAAGCCGCTCGCCGAAGGCGGCTATCTTGAGATCGAGAGTGACGAGGGTGGGGAACGGCGCATCCAGCTCACCCGCATCCATGTTGAAGAGGACCCGGGCAGGCTTGTTCACATGGGCAATGCCGAGCGGGGCAAGTATTCGCTTGTTGACTATAACCGGGCCGGCATCCCGTTAATTGAGATCGTGTCCGAGCCGGACATGCGTTCCCCCAAGGAGGCACGGAAATTCCTCAACAAACTTCGCGCCACACTCGAGTACCTCAGCGTCTTTGACAGCGACAAAGAGGGATCGCTGCGGGTGGATGCAAACATCTCGATCAAGGGCAACGAACGGGTGGAAGTCAAGAATATCACTTCCTACAAAGGGGTGGAAAAGGCCCTTACTTATGAAGTCACCCGTCAGAAGAACCTGATCCGGCGGGGTCAGCGGATCGAACGCGAGACCCGGCACTTCATCGAATCAACGGGGATCACCCAGTCCTCCCGTTCAAAAGAGCAGGAGCACGACTATCGCTACTTCCCCGAACCGGACCTTCGCCCTATGCATGTGCAATCATGGGTGGCAGATATTGTACTGCCGGAACTTCCCGATGCACGCCGGGAGCGGTTCATGGCGCAGTACGGCTGTTCCTTAAACCACGCCCGCACCTTGACCGGGGAACTCAAACTGGCAAACTTCTTTGAAAAAGTCGTTGCAGCAGATCCCAAAGGACTCTCGACCCTGGCCGCCACCTGGATTGCCGATACCCTGATCGGCGAACTGAATTACCGCAGCATGTGCCTTGATCGTGTGGATGCAGCAGGATTTAATGAACTTGTCGGCACTCTGAAAAATGGTACTATAACCGACAAGAGTGGTATCGAGGTGCTCCGGGTCATGCTCGACCAGCGTATGAAGGACGAACCAGGTGAATCTCCCGCTGCAATCGTCTCGCGCCTGAACCTGGCAAAAACCACCGGTGACAACAGTGCGATCATCACTGCAATTGAAGAAGCAATTACAGAAAATCCCCGGGCACTTGAAGATTACCGGGCAGGAAAAGGTGGGGCGCTCAACTTCCTTGTCGGGCAGGTCATGAAAAAGACACGGGGCAAAGCCGACCCGGGCGAATTGAACCGGATGCTGGTCGAAACGCTCAGGAAAATTGAGGGGGACTGTCGTGCACCTGATAGTTGCTGAAAAGAAGATTCCCGCACGTCGCATTGTATAAATCCTTAGGCAGGACCAGATGATATGAAAAAATCCCACTGGCGGGGAAGTCTGCTCACAGAACGTGGATTCACTCACGGTATCCTTCAGAAAATCGCGGAAGTCCGGGATATCCGTTTCAGGATTTGCACGTCTTAATCTTATCAGTTCTCTATGGGATTGTAGAACTATCATGACCCGGAAAGAAAACTATTTGGTGCACAACAGACTATTCTGCATCATCATCAGGTGCTTTAAGTCCGCCTCGAACCGCGCTGCGGTGATGATGACTTTTTGTTTTACCTGCGATGATATCCGCAATTGCCGGCCATAACCAGCCGATGGCATCTGCTAATCCCGATTACTGATAACCGCCTGCTGCTCCGGGCGGGGATTTTCCGATACCGCATGCAGGAAAAATACGACCGTACCCGGCGGATAAATGATATATAAAAAATTCTATCGAGGTATACTATGTCACAACAACTCGGGGGACAACCCATAATAATTCTCAGGGAAGGAGCAACAAGGAACCGGGGGCAGGAGGCCCAGAACAATAATTTTGCCGCTGCGAGGGCAGTGGCAAGCGCTGTCCGGTCAACCCTTGGCCCCAAGGGAATGGATAAGATGCTCATCGACAGTATGGGCGATATCACCATCACCAACGATGGCGTTACCATCCTCAAGGAGATGGACATCGAGCACCCGGCCGCAAAGATGATGGTCGAGATTGCAAAGACGCAGGACGCTGAAGTGGGCGACGGGACCACAACCGCAGTTGTGATTGCCGGCGAACTGTTGAAGAATGCAGAGGGGCTTCTTGCCCAGAGCGTCCACCCGACGGTTATTGCCGAGGGCTACCGGATGGCAGCGACAAAAGCGCTCGTGCTGCTTGACGGCTTTGCTATCACCGTGAAGCCCACCGATACTGCGATGCTCAAGAAGATCGCAGAGACTGCACTCACCGGCAAGAACGCGGAAGCATCGAAAGACCGCCTCTGCGATATTCTCGTCAAGGCAGTCACGTTTGTTACCGACCCTGACGGGACCGTGGATATCGCTCACATCAATGTGGAGAAGAAGGTCGGCGGCGCAGTGGACGACTCGGTCCTCATCGAAGGCATGGTCATCGACAAGGAACGTGCACACCCGGGCATGCCCAGGTCCGTGAAGGATGCAAAGATCCTCCTCCTCAACGCCGCGCTCGAATTCAAAAAGACCGAAGTGGATGCAACGATCAATCTCTCCACACCGGAACAGTTACAGGCATTCCTTGACGAAGAGGAACGGATGGTCCACGCGATGGTGGACAAGGTCATAAAGAGTAAGGCAACCGTCCTCTTCTGCCAGAAAGGCATCGACGACATTGCCCAGCACTATCTGGCAAAGGCCGGCATCCTTGCGGTCCGCAGGGTCAAGAAGAGCGATATCGAGAACCTTGCCCGGGCAACGGGTGCAAACCTCATCAGCAGTATCGATGCAGTCACCGCAAAGGATCTCGGCACTGCCGGGCTTGTCGAAGAAAAAACCGTTTCGGGTGACCAGATGATCTATGTCTCGAAGTGCAAAAACCCCAAGGCGGTCTCTATCATTGTCCGGGGCGGTACCGTGCACGTGGTCGATGAACTCGAACGCGCCATTCACGATGCCCTCATGGTTGTCGGTGTTGTAGTGGAGGGCAGGAAGATCGTGGCCGGCGGCGGGGCACCCGAGACCGAACTCTCGCTCCGTCTCCGTGAGTATGCCGCAAGTGTCGGCGGACGCGGACAACTTGCAATCGAGGCATTCGCTTCAGCGCTGGAGATCATTCCCCGGACCCTTGCCGAGAATGCCGGGCTGGATGCGATCGATATGCTTGTCGCGATCCGGGCTGCACACGGGGCTGGGAAGAAGAACTTCGGTCTCGATGTGGAGGCCGGTAAACCGGCAGACATGCTCAAGGCTGGCGTTGTCGAACCGCTGCGGGTGAAGACGCAGGCAATTTCAAGTGCGACAGAGGCCGCTGTCATGATCCTCCGCATCGACGATATCATTTCCTCATCCAGGTCCGCTGCACCGGGAGGCGGGATGCCTCCGGGTGGAATGGGTGGCATGGGGGGAATGCCGCCCGGGATGGGAGATTATTAAAATAATTTTTCCCCTTTTTTCAATATTTTTTCCGCACCGTTAATTGGGGTGTATTCAGGACGGGTATTCCAGGGGTGTTTTTCAATACTCATCGTGAGCAATAACGCTCATGTAACCGGGAAATTTTTCACGAGGTCTCCTGTTTTGGTACTTTCCTCTCCCCAAATAAAACCCGATCATTTAAGCAATTACACCGCACCACTTAACATTAAGAAAGGTGTCCCATGCCCGTGTCAATCCCGAAAGTCGATCTCAAATCCCAATCCATAACAAAAGAGCAGAAGGAAAAACTGCGACAACTCTTCCCGGAAGTGTTCTCGGAAGATACAATCGATTTTGAAAAACTCAAACTCACGCTCGGCGCTGACGCGGAGACCGTGAAAGAACGATTCGGGCTGACATGGAGCGGCAAGGCAGAATGTTTCCGGATCATCCAGGAGCCCTCGATAGGGACGCTCAAACCGGCAAAGGGAGAATCTGTTGACTGGGACTCAACAGAGAATCTCTTCATCGAAGGCGACAACCTCGAAACCTTAAAACTGCTCCAGAAATCCTACTACGGCAAGGTCAAGATGATCTACATCGATCCGCCGTACAACACGGGCAACGAGTTCATCTACCCGGATAAATTTTCCGAAACTCTTGACACGTATCTTTCGTATAGTGGTCAGGCGGATGCTGAAGGCAGGAAATTCTCAACAAACTCAGAAACGGGTGGACGATATCATTCGAAATGGCTGGACATGATGTACCCCCGGCTCTTCCTTGCCCGGAATTTATTGCGGGATGACGGTGTCATATTCATCTCGATTGATGATCACGAGGTGCACAACCTCCGCGAGATGATGAACGAGATTTACGGGGAGGAAAATTTCATCGGAGAATTTGTCTGGCAATCGAAGAAAGGAGGGGGAAGTGATAAAGGCGGTGTTGTGAATGATCAAGAATACGTTATTTGCTATAGGAAATCTGAAACTGAAAATGCCCTCTCAAGAATTGAAATTGAATCTGAAGAACTAGATGAACAGGATGAAATCGGCGCATTTCGAAAAGGCAGAGAACTAAATAAATGGGGGGCAGGCTCAAGCCGTTCGGATCGACCTACGATGTGGTATCCGATTCCTGGTCCTGATGGAGAGGTCTTTCCAATACGAAATGATGGTAGTGAAGGGCGTTGGAGATTGAAAAAGAAAAATTTGTTAGCACTTGTCGAAAAGGGTGATGTTGAATTTGAAAAACGACCCGATGGGACATACATTGCATATGAGAAAATTAGATCAACAGACCCTCGCTTTAAACCATATCGAACCTGGCTAACTGATATTGGTACTACAGCAGATGGATCAAAGGAATTAAAGAAAATATTTGATGGTAAAAAAGTCTATGATTTCCCCAAACCGGTTTCCTTATTGACTAACCTATTATCAATCGGTTCGAATGAGGAAGACGATATTATTCTAGATTTTTTCGCAGGATCATGTACAACTTCTCATGCGTTAATTAAGTTGAATCGAGAGGGAGATACTAACCGGAAATTTATCTGTATTCAATTGCCGGAATCCGTAAACGATACAACATCTACAGGGAAAAATGCAATTGAATTAGGGATGCCTACACTAGCTGAGGTTGGAAAAGAACGGATTCGCCGTGTCATCGACAAAATCAAACAAGAACAAAAAGAATCTGCAAAACAAAAGAAACTCGCAGATGATCCCGAAACTCCGCAGGATCTCGGCTTCCGCGTCTTCAAACTGAGCAAATCCAACTTCAAAGTATGGAACGGACAAGTTCCGGCAGACGGCAAAGTCGAAAAACAACTGGAAGACTTCATCGAGAACCTCCACAACGATGGCACCGATGAAGAGATCCTCTACGAACTCCTCCTCAAATCCGGGTTTGCCCTCACCATACCGGTAACGGAAAAGAAGATCGCTGGCAAAAAAGTGTACTCCATCGATAGCGATACGCTCCTCATCTGCCTTGAGCACAATCTCACCAAAGATCTCATCGTGAAGATGGCAGAGATCAAACCGGCGCGGGCCATCTGCCTTGACGCAGGATTCAAAGGCAATGACCAGCTCAGGACCAACGCACTGGAGATCATGAAGTCGCATGGCGTTACTGATTTCAGAACCGTGTGAAAGGAGAGTCTTCATGACAGGAAAACCCGTAAAATCGAAAAGTCCGTCACCCGCTGAACCCATCCTCCCGCTCGTTCAGGAGATCCGTGACCTGGTGCAGAGCGCACGGAGGGCAGCGGCACAGAACGTCAACACCCTGCAGGTCGTCACCAACTTTGAGATTGGCCGGCGGATCGTGGAGTTTGAACAACAGGGGAACAGACGAGCGGAATATGGGGAACGAATAGTACGAGAACTTTCACAGAGGCTGACCGCAGAGCTCGGGCGCGGATTTTCTAAGAGTAATTTAGAGTACATGCGCCGGTTTTACCTCGAATATTATGAGGCCGTACCCCCAATTGCCCAAACAGTGTCTGGGCAATTGCCGGCAAAAACAACGACGGAAACTCCAATTAGGCAAACACTGTCTGCCCAATTCACACCCACCTTCACCCTCAGCTGGTCGCACTATATCGTCCTCATGACTATCGAAAACCGGGACGAGCGCCGGTTTTACGAGATAGAATCCCGGCAAAACCAATGGTCGCTTTCCGAACTCAAACGGCAGTTCAACTCCGGCATCTACGAACGACTCGCACTCAGCCGGGACAAAAAAGGAGTAAAAGCCCTTGCAGATAAAGGACAGATCATCGGCAATCCGCAGGACATGCTCAAAGATCCCTATGTTCTCGAATTCCTCGGGCTCGATGAGAATTCACACTACTCCGAGAGCGATCTCGAATCCGCTATCATCGATAAACTGGAAATATTTCTCCTGGAACTTGGCAAAGGATTTCTCTTCGAATCCCGGCAGAAGCGGTTCACTTTCGATGCCGACCATTTCTATGTGGACCTCGTCTTCTACAACCGCATCCTCCGGTGCTATGTTTTGATTGACCTCAAGATCGGAAAACTCACGCACGAGAACCTCGGCCAGATGCAGATGTACGTCAATTATTACAACCGCGAAGTGAAACTTACCGATGAGAACCCAACCATTGGCATGATCCTCTGCAAGACAAAGAACGATGCCCTCGTCAACCTTACCCTGCCGGAGAATGCGAACATCTACGCATCCCAGTACCAGCTCTACCTTCCCTCAAAAGAGGAACTGAAGAAGAAACTGATCGAATGGTCAGAAACTGCATCCGACATGCCGGAGGCCACATAACTCATGATGAAGTTCCGGTTCGATGCGAACCAGCAGTACCAGCGGGATGCGATCGATGCCGTGGTCGGGCTCTTCGATAGCCAGACCCTGAACGCCGGCGATTACGAAGTCTCGCTCAACCCCCTCCTCGAATCGAGAGGACAGGCACTCATCCAGAACGAACTCGGATACGGTAACCGGCTCGTGATCGATGATGTAACCATCAATAAAAATCTCAAAACCATCCAGAAGAAAAACGACATTTACTCGAATGACGACATCGCCACCAAGGAGAAAAACTTCACCATAGAGATGGAGACCGGCACCGGTAAGACCTACGTCTATCTCCGGACCGTCTTCGAACTCAACAAAAAATACGGGTTCAGAAAGTTCATCATCGTCGTCCCGTCGATAGCCATCCGCGAAGGGGTACTCAAATCCATCGAGATCACTCTCGAACACTTCAGGGATCTGTACAATAACGTCCCCTTCACCTATTTTGTCTATGACTCCAAGAGAGTCAGCCAGCTCAGGAGTTACGCAGCGGGCAATGACCTGCAAATCATGATCATCAACATCGACGCCTTCAACAAAAAAGAGAATAACATCATCCACGACACCCGCGATCAGATGGGCGGCAGGAAACCCATCGAATTCATTCAGACTACAAATCCGGTCGTCATTCTCGATGAACCCCAGAATATGGAGAGCGATAAAGCAAAGGACGCCATCGCATCCTTAAACCCGCTGTGTACACTCCGGTATTCAGCAACTCACCGCGATCTCTATAATCCCGTCTACCATCTCGGCCCGGTCCAGGCATTCCAGATGAACCTCGTCAAAAAGATCTCGGTTGCGTCGGTCCTTGCCGAGAACGATCCCACGCAATCCTATATCAAAATCGAAGAGATCCATCTCGACAAACCGCCCCTCAAAGCCAAGATCCGGTTGTATAAAATGGGAACCGCCGGCCCGAAACTCATGTCAGCAATCCTCAAAAAAGATGAGGACCTCTATGTAAAATCGGCAAAGAATCCCATCTATGAAAACGGGTTCATCGTCACCGAGATCAATGCCCAGCCGGGCAGGGAATTTGTCAAATTTTCAAACGGTGTAAGGATGCGGCCCGGGCAGGAACAAGGCGGAGCCCGGCAGGATATCGTAAAAAAACAGATCAAAGAGACCATCCACGCCCACTTTGAAAAAGAATGGCAGTTGAAAGACAAGGGCATCAAAGTCCTCTCGCTCTTCTTTATCGACCGGGTAGATAATTACCGGAAATATTCCGATACCGGCGTGACAAAAGGGATCTATGCCGAATGGTTTGAAGAGGCATACCGCGAACTCGCCGAAGAGTACAAGCAGGCCGGTCTCACGATCCTGCCCGCAGAAGAAGTCCACAACGGTTATTTTTCAAAGGACAACAAAGGACACTTCAAGGATACGGAAGGACGCTCACGACTTGATGAGGACACTTACAGCCTCATCATGAAAGACAAGGAGCGACTGCTCGATCCACAAAATCCCTTGAAATTCATCTTCTCGCACTCCGCTCTTCGCGAAGGTTGGGACAATCCCAATGTCTTCCAGATCTGTACACTCAACGAAACCGTATCCACGCTCAAAAAGCGGCAGGAGATCGGCCGGGGGCTGAGGCTGCCGGTAAACAAAGACGGTGACCGGGTCTTCAGTACCGAGATAAACAACCTCGTGGTGGTGGCCAACGAGAGTTACACGGACTTTGTTGCTGCTCTTCAGCACGAGTTTGAAGAAGAGGGCATCGTCTTCGGGCGCCTTCCGGTGGAAGCATTCCAGGGCCTCCGTATCGGAAAAGCCGGTGAGGAACGGCCCCTCACACCAGAAGAAACCGAAGAACTCCGGACACACATACAGGACAACGGATGGATTGATGATGACGGGAAGATTAACGATACATTCGGTCAGGCCGTAGAAAACCATACCTTTGTTGTCCCGGAAAAATTCAGGCCCGCAACCCGGGAGATTATCGAGATCATTGACCGGCATAAGATCGAAAATCACGTCACCCGGTACCGTCCCATAAAAAGCAAAGTCAGGGAAGATGTGCTGCTCGATCCGGAATTCGAAAAGTTCTGGAATGCTATCAGTCAGAAGACCATTTATTCCGTCAATTACGACACCGGCGACCTTATAAAACGAACCGCTGCTGCAATAAAAAAGATGGAAAAGATCGAACCGCTGAAAATTACCACCACGGTCGCTGATGTCTTATTCAAAACAAGCGGTATCGAAGCCCAGGAAGTCAGAACCCCTGATCACGAGTATCTCACGCAAAGGACCCATATCCCGGATATTCTTTCCTATATCCAGAGCAGGGTTGAACTGACCCGGCATACGATTTTTGAAATCCTCAAAAAGTCCGGGCGTCTCGGTGATCTTATCAAAAATCCCCAGCAGTTCATGGATGCATCGGTAAAGTGCATCCAGGATGAACTGCACCGGATAATCATTGAGGGGATACAATACGAACGGCTGAATGAGATCGCCTATGAAATGAGCCGGTTCAGAACCGATGAGCACGAAAAAGAGTTCATCAACGATCGTATTGTCCCGACCAAAAAATCACTTTATGATTACATCACTTATGACTCAATCACCGAGAAGAAATTTGCCGAGGGTCTTGAATCCTTAAAAGATATCAAATATTTCATCAAACTGCCCGCATGGTTCAAGATTCCGACACCGGTCGGGCAGTATAATCCGGATTGGGCGATCTTAAAGCAGAACGGAAAGATCGTTTACATGATTCGGGAGACGAAGGGCACGAAAGATGCCCTTGGATTGAGACTTGGGGAGAGTGAGAAGATCGCATGTGGTGAAAAACACTTTGAAGCGATTGGCATCGATTACAAGATAGCGACAAGTATTAACGATGCGGGATTGTGAGATAAAACTCCATCAACTATTTTGAATCGTGCCCTCTCCCGCCAGATCAGATTAGTCCTCTATTTCTTCGCTTTCCGTCCCATCTGCACTTTCTGGACAGTGATAAGCCCGTGCTCCACCATCGCCTCGACTTCCGGGACAATCGCCATGATCTTCTCTTCGGTGTCCACCACCGTGATCACGACCGGAAGATCCAGCGAGAGATTGAGTGCTATCCGGTCCGAAGTGAATGCCGGAAGATCGTTCCCCGTGTGGATCAGCGGGAGGTGTTCAATGGGCAATATGGCAAAAGGGCACATCAAACCGCTAAGTACCTCTAAGGAAAATATGAATTTTTTTATCAATCCGATTCGATCGGATAAAAAATGAGGTTAGTACGTGGCAAGATACCGGTTGAGTTCCCACGGGTGGACCGCGAGACGGAACGCATCGATCTCTGCCTCGGCGATTCGGGCGAGGTTCTCAACCATATGGCTGCCGAGTGCATCGCAAATCACCTTATCCTTCATCAGGTATGCCTGGGACTCCGCGAGACTTCCGGGCAGCATCTCGATCTTCATCTTCTTGCGCTCTTTCTCACTCAGGTGATAGATATTGACATCAGTACTCTCCGGGGGCATGATCTTGTTCTTCACACCGTCAAGCCCGGCTGCGAGCATGCAGGCGAACGTGAGATACGGGTTGCACATCGGGTCCGGGCTCCGGAATTCTGCACGGGTACCGTTGCCCCGGGCGGCAGGTACGCGTACCAGTGCCGAACGGTTCGCGTCGCTCCATGAGATATAACACGGCGCTTCATAACCGGGGACAAGCCGCTTGTACGAATTGATCGTCGGGTTTGCAACACGGGTGATAGCTTTTGCATGCTTTAAGATGCCGCCGATGTAATAGAGAGCAGTGTCGCTGAGTCCCTTGGGTGCATCGGCATCGAAGAATGCATTCTTCCCATCTTTTGAAAGCGAGCCGTGGGTGTGCATGCCGCTCCCGTTGATACCGGCAATGGGTTTTGCCATGAACGATGCATGGAGCCCGTGCCTGAGCGCGATGGTCTTTGATGCATACTTCTGGGTCACCACGCGGTCGGCCGTCGTAACGGCATCAGTATATTTGAAATTGATCTCGTGCTGACTTGCCGCGACTTCGTGGTGGGACATCTCAATCTCAAAGCCCATCTCGGTCAGCGAGAGCACAATATCCCGTCTCACATCCTCGGCCCGGTCATTGGGGGCAAGATCAAAATAACAGCCCAGATCGGAGAATTGTGTTGTCGGCCTCCCATCGACAAGGTTAAACAGGAAAAATTCTAGTTCCGGGCCGGTATTGAAACTGTATCCCATCTTTGCAGATTCTGCCATCGCTCTCTTCAGGACATACCGGGGATCACCCTCGAAGGGCTTGTTCCCATACGTGTAAATATCGCAGACAAACCGGGCAATCTTGCCTTCAACAATTTTCCAGGGTAACACTGCATAGGATGCAGGATCTGCCTTCAGCAGCATATCGGATTCTTCGATGCGGGTAAATCCCTCGATGGATGATCCGTCAAACCATGTCCCCTCTGTCAGGGATTTCTCCACCTGAGCTACCGGTATTTCCACATTCTTGGGTATGCCCAGTACGTCCGTGAACTGGAGTCGGATGAATTTTATATCGTCTTTTTTAATTCTGTCAAGCATTCGGGTGACTTCAGCGGTTGTCATGATACACTTCTCCTCATTAGGATAGTTTCACAGGAACGGTGCGAAAAAAGCAAAGAAGCCGGTCTGAACATCCGGCACCATGACCTTCTGACCTTTCCTCCTCGGTTGTGCTTTAGGTTGTAGCAGAAGTCATCAGCCGGATATGGCGGTTTTAGGCGGACTTCATCGCCGGTATGATAGATTGGTGTGGAATAATAATTGAAGGTTACGACCTGTATTATTCGTCGTCAAAACAGGTTGTGACGCTTTTCCTATAATTTGAATCTGACGATCTGCCGAATGTTCAGGCGTTATCAACCAGAGGAAAGAAGCCGGGTTCTTTCTTTTCTTTCCATTGCGTGGGAACATTTTATCATCTCACCGCAGAACTGTTGAACTATCATGACCCGGAAAGAACTATTTCATGGTGTCGAGGGGATCCTGGATCCGTTTAAGGATTTTCTCGTGACAAAGGGATTAAAGAAGGGCGACCAGGTAGTTTATTACGGAGTTCCCGGCACGTGTACGCCGTTTGTCGAGATGCTTGGATTTGCCATCAACTCCCTTGAACTTGAACAGGTCTTTGTACCGATGATGAACGAGAGCAAAGCATACAGGTTGCAGTCGGTTCGCGAAATCGGGATGCAGGCCCGCGTTTCATCGGTAGGTCTGAAACCAAAGGCAATTGTCATCCTGGGGGGACTCTCCATGCCTGATGTGCCTGTAAAAGTGGAGAAGGTGAAAGCGGTTATTGACAAACATCCCGGGGCATTGGTCATGGGGTTCTGTTTCATGCATATGTTTGAAAAAGCCGGGTGGCTCACTGAGATCTCGTTTGACTGCCTGATCGATGCAATGATCGATCCGGTTGAGGTTACAACGAAATCCTGATCCCCGGAAAGACCTGTCAGAAAAACGCAGAAGCGAAAGCGTCTGATCCCCCCCCTCACTCACACCGCAATTCACGTTATAATCACGACAATTCTGATATTCCCCCGTATTGGTTTCATCTCCATCCTTTTTTTAAATCTTCATAGAAGAATTCTATTCTTCCCTGCCTTATTTTCCGGGAAAAACCGGCATGTCGGAAAAAACGACCTTCATATTCGCATTCCGGCAGCCTTTTCAGGGTCCGGATGGGGTAAATTAAGTGGCGAAAATCGCATCGATTTAATGGCCTTTGGTGGGCTTTAGGAGGGGGTGATTCCTGCCGTATTTTGGCAAACAGAGCGATATATGCCCCCCGTTTCCACAGGTGCCGAAACGGACTGTTTTACGAGGTTTTCCGGATAGGGGCATGGCAATCGGAGCCTGAATTGGGCTTATTTTCCCTCAGGGTTCAGACCTCCTGATTCCAGACATCTCCGACGAAGGGTAATGAGAGAACAGATCACCGATCATATACTTTCTTTCTCGGGCCAATTTTGACAACGGAGATCAGCAATGCGGAATCATCGATTTTAAGGATAGCGCGTTTGGTTCCGACACGCTGATGGTAATACGGATACCCTTCGCATCGTTTAGCCGTGCGGTGCGGATCTTCAGATAACGATTCAATTTTATCAACAATTCGTTTTGAAATGTGCGAGGATAATTTTTCCAAATATTTACGGGTCCGGTCTGTCCAGAGAAAAGATTAACTCATTGGATCCCAAGTTTGGCCCGCAACTCTTTGGTTGTATAGACACGCCCCTTCAAAAATATCCTCTTCGGCCTCGGCTATGTCTTTTAAATCCTGTTCGTCCAGGGATGCATCCGGGTTACGGCATTTCCGCTTGATAAACTCGGGCATATCATATCATTATCCTGCGAGATTATCAAATTTAGTATAGTTCAAAAAAAACTTTTACTCAATTGAATAATTTTGTCTCATTTTACGGAGACGGTGGGGAGACTGTCAGGCCGCAGCGGCCCTTTGTTTGCACCGGGCGAGTGCATCAGCGCGAGGTCGGGGTGAACGTGTCACTGAGCGTTAGTCATGAGCCCGATCAACAGCGACGAACATTTCGCGGGAGCTGTATGCGAGGAGCGGACCGGTGCAGCCGCTGGCGATGGAGCGGAGCGATGAGCCTGGGGCGTCATCCTGCCAACAGGAAACTCCGGGAAAAGAAAGGGAGGTGATGTGAGCGGAACGGGCGAAAAGCCCGTGGAGACGAACAGGACGAAAGCATCTGCGGTCTACCTGTCCAATAGCAGGGGAGCACCTGCCCTCCGCCCGCTTCACCGCACCTGACTCCCTTTGTAAACCCAATATATACAATAAGAACCAAAACACCGATTCCACTGATGTGAATGCGTTCAAAAAAATTTCAATGTAACGCTTCCACCGGGGTTTTGTCTGCTTATCAAAAAGAGTTCCGAAACGTGGATGGTTATCGTGCCAAAAAGTTACATGTCCACCCGCGTCACGACTCCATGAATCTTTTCGGACGGTAACTTGTAGAACTGCACGAGCGAGGGGGAAAGACGCTTGATCGCCGCAAAGATGCGCCACACCACATGGGTTGTGACGATATCCTCCATACCATAAAAGATCGTCAGCTCATCGATCTCCGCCTCTTTTAATATCCTCCCGATATCGACAATCTCCATATACCCGAGATAGATCTCAAAGATCGAGAAGCCTTTGGTGATCTCGCGGGTGATCCCCCACGTTACCCCGAACGGCTGTTCCGTCCGTATAATCGAGACGATGATGTTGTCGTCATAGACAATCTTGTTGTTGAACATGATCCGGGTGATATACTGCGGCAGGTTCCGGAAATCCTGGGCAAAGAATAACGCAGTGCCGGCAATCCGGTTCGCTGAATGATAGGCTTCATTGAAGGTTACTAAAAAATCATCGAGAGGAATCGGACGTAATGCAGCGGCGAGTTTCTTCTGGCCGGTTACAAAGATCATGATGATACAGAACGGGATGGCTGCGATGACGAGCGACCAGTAACCGCCAGAGGGGATCTTGTTGAAGTTGGCAAGCAGGAACACAAACGTGATTCCAAGAAGAGAGACCGCTATCAGGGATTTCGTGATCTGCCCGCGAAGGAGGAGGATCCACACCATAAAGATGCCGGTAATTACCATCGTGCCGCACACTGCAAGGCCATAGGCATGCGTGAGGTTACCCGAAGATTTGAAGATCATGATGACAAACAGAACCGCAAAGAGCAAACCCCAGTTCACGACATCGATATAGATCTGGGAGCGGAGGAGCGGGGACGTATATTCGATCCGCAACCGGGGGAGGATGTGGGTGGTGATACCCTGGTACACGATGGAAAAGATCCCGGAGATCATGGCCTGCGATGCAATAATCGTTGCAGCGATGCTCAGGAGCAGGAACGGAATGTACAGGATCTGAAACTGTGTGAAGATCATCTCGAAGAGTATGTTATGCGCCCCGGGATGCGTCATGAGAAATGCCCCCTGCCCGAGATAGTTCACGGAAAGGGCGACAAAGACAATGTACCATGCTTTGACAATCGGCTCCCTGCCCAAATGCCCCATATCCGCGTACAGGGCTTCGCCTCCCGTTGCAACGAGGATGACGGTGGACAGGATCAAGAATCCTTCAGGTCCGTGCGAGGTTAAGTAGTGGATTCCATATATCGGGTTGATTGCAAGCAGGACCTGCGGTGCGAACCAGATCGCATACAGACCCGCTCCCGCAAGTGCAGTGAACCATATGACCATGACCGGCCCGAATGCCCATGCCACCCGTTCACTTCCCCGTGCCTGGATAGCAAAAAGACCGATCGCGATGATGCCTGCGATGATCATAAGCGTCATCTCGGGAGTGGTCTCGAACCCGGGGATGAGAGTTATGCCCTCCACGGCAGAGAGCATACTGATCGCCGGCGTGATCACACCATCGCCGATGAAAAGGGCAATGCCGGCAATGGCGAGAAGAGAGACAAAGGCGATCTGGTTGCCGGATTTTAACATCGGGAGCAGGATCTCCTTGAGCACGATGGTCCCGCCTTCACCCTTCTTACCGAGGTGCATGGCGAGCCAGGTATACTGGACGGTGACGAGCGTGGTCATGGTCCAGATGATCAGCGAGAGCATGCCCATGATATTCTCCGGCGTCGGCGGGATCAGGAAAAAAATCGCAGTAAGCGCATAGATAGGACTGGTACCGATATCGCCAAACACAAGTCCCATGGACTTGACGACACCATTCAGAGAGGTGTGTGCCATTCTGTACTGCTATTTCCGGATCACATTAAATGCTTTGTTTTTTAAAATCGGATGGGATCCCAACAAGAGCCTGCTATCAGCAAAGGAAAACAGGTCACGGATTAAATGCTCATAAAACCACGCATGGGTTAATACTATCCCGACCGACTTTCTGGTATACCCGCCACCGTACGAGAGCAGACGCAATTACAGGATACCGGTTATCCTGAGCCGCTGATTTTTGAGAGAATGAGGACGCCGAAGCTGCCATCCCAGCAGACTTCCCGGAATTCCATGTCCAGCCGAACATCTCTGCTGCCGGGCCGCAGGAGACGGACATCGGAAACCTCACCGTGTGCACCAAGTGTTGCCTGCCGGATCCGCTCCCTTACCAGCTCCTTACGTTCAGGCTGAACCAGATCGAGAATGTCCCTGCCAACCGGTGAACCCACCGGATCTCCGTCAAACAACCGGAGAAAGGCCCGGTTCCCATATTGAATAATCCCGTCCCGGTACACGAGCACCGCATCCGGCGACCATTCCGTAAGAATGCGGTAATTTTTCTCGCTTTTTATCAGGTTCTCCCCGCTAATTTTATAATTCCATATGAGAGAGGCCGACGCAATAAGCATGCAACTGAAAAACAGCCGGTTCAGAAATGCATAGAGCGGGGACATGTCCTGAGGTGAGAGGAAGAAACTCACCGCAAGCAGGACAATGATGATACCGGTGACGATAAACTGCCCGTTTCGCATCTCCAGGTAAAGGGTCAGGAAGAGCGGGATAAAATACAGGATCCATGCCGAAAAGCCAAGCGGTGTGCTGATGTCAGTGATGAAGATAATCATCAGAAAGACAAGGATCAGGACCGGGATCCGGAGGGTGTTCTCCCGCGTTCGAATCCCTCCTGTCACGCTATCTGCATTGCTCATATTGCGAGTGTCCTCTCTTATTGAATATAAACACTTGGGCTCGTGGAACCGGGACAAATCTCAAATGGTAGTGACGTGATGTGAGCGGAACGGGCGAAAAGCTCGTGGAAACGAACAGGACGAAAGCGTCTGCCTACCAACCGAGCAGCAGGGTATCGTCGCCCGCACCGCACATCATCTCCATGTAAACCCCGCTCCGCGACCGGCTTAAAAAGGGTTTTATCTGTTCAAAGAAGCTTCGTCTCTTCGGTCGGTTTCGGCACTTTCACGACAAGAACCCGGAAGACCGCGTTGCTCTCGTTTATCCAGCGGTGCGGGATCCTTGCCGGGCTCTCAATGAGCATATCTTTCGTACAACGTGCCTGTTCATCACCAATCTCGACGATCCCAATCCCTTCCAGCACGTAGAAGAAAACGTCGACCGGAGTCATATGTTTTTTCAGCGATTCACCGGGCTGGAGTGTAATCACGACAGCAATGGCGTTCTTCGTATCATAGATCTTCCGGGCGTCCACGTGATGCGGGTTTTGTCCCGAAACAACCTCTGCAACTTCGGTAATCTTCATTTTTTTATCACCTCTATCTTTGAATATTCAGTTTACAGTACGCAGACACTGCAATCCTGCTCGCCGCAGGGGATGTTGTCGATCTTCCATTTCAGTGCCCAGCTTTTTATTGTCCGGATCACGTCCACAATCTCAATCCCGCTCTCGGTCAGCGTGTATTCGGTCCTGACCGGGAATGTGGTCGCGTAGACGTGCCGGGTAATGATACCCTCATTTTCGAGCTCCTTCAGCCGCTCCGAGAGTACTTTCGGCGTGATGCCGGCAAGGGTGTCCCGGAGCTCCGAGAACCGCCGTGTATATCCTCCGCCCTTGTAAAGTTCGAGGATGATCAGGAGCGTCCACCGCTTGGAAAGGTACCGGACGGTCTGGCTGACCGTGCATGCATCCTGCATGGTATGTATTTGGATACTCCTGATTATTTATAATCTGGTATGATATTGATATCTTGTATCAAAAAGAAATCAAAGGAGTCAAACAATGTTCTGTTACCAGTGTGAAGAGACCGTGAAAGGCACCGGCTGCACGATCAAGGGTGTCTGCGGAAAAGAGGACGAGATCGCTGCCTACCAGGATGTGCTCGTGTACCTCTGCAAGGGAATCGCGATCCGGAACCTTGCGGCAATGAAGAACGGGAACGGCAATCCTGATGCAGGGCTTTTTATTGCAGAGGCGCTCTTTGCAACGCTGACGAATGTCAATTTCGACAAGGCCCGGTTCACGGCCCTGATCAACAGGGCTGTCGCGATCCGGGGCACGCTGCCCGCGAGCGGCAGCACGGAGCCGGATGCCTGCACCTGGAAGCCGAACGGTGAGAGTGACATCCTAAAAAAGGCAAAATTTGTCGGCATTCTCGCGACGGAAAACGAAGATGTCCGCTCGCTCCGGTCTACCCTCCTCTTCGGGCTCAAGGGTATCTCGGCGTACTATACCCATGCGGCTGTACTCGGGAAGACCGATGCGGCAATAACCACATTCCTCCAGAAAGGTCTGGCCTCAACAATTCAGAACCTGCCGGTACCTGATATGATAGCACTCGTGATGGAGTGCGGGGAGTATGGGGTAAAGGTCCTTGCCCTGCTGGATGAGGCAAACACGTCGGCCTATGGCAAACCGCAGATTACCAGCGTGAAGACCATGGTCGGAACACGGCCGGCCATCCTCATCACGGGCCATGACTTGAAGGATCTTGAGATGCTGCTGGAGCAGTCCAGGGACGCCGGTGTGGACGTGTATACTCACGGCGAGATGCTGCCGGCCCATGCCTACCCGGCATTCAAAAAATATCCTCACCTTGTCGGCAACTACGGGAGCTCGTGGTGGCACCAGAAGGAAGAGTTCGAGCAGTTCTGTGGGCCGGTGCTGTTTACCACCAACTGCCTTGTCCCGCCGAAGGATTCGTACAAGGGCCGCCTGTTCACGACCGGCCTGACCGGCTACCCGGGCGTCCCGCAGATCGAAGCGGGCCCTGACGGGAAGAAGGACTTCTCGAAGATCATTGCCCTCGCAAAGACCTGCCCTCCGCCCAGTGCCCTCCCGGGCAGCGGCAGCGACCTCATTACCGGCTGCGCACACGATGCGGTACTCGCCCTTGCGGACACGGTGGTTGCAGCGGTGAAAAGCGGCGACATCAAACGGTTCATCGTCATGGCAGGCTGCGATGGCCGGCAGAAAGAGCGGGAGTACTACACGGAGTTTGCAAAGGCGCTCCCCAAGGACACCGTCATCCTCACCGCAGGCTGTGCCAAGTACCGGTACAACAGCCTCGGGCTCGGCACTATTGGTGGCATCCCCCGGGTGCTCGATGCCGGCCAGTGCAATGACTGCTACTCGCTCGTTGTCATCGCCCAGGCACTTGCAAAGGCTTTTGGTGTCGGCATCAACGAACTGCCGATCTCCTACAACATCGCGTGGTATGAGCAGAAAGCGGTACTCGTCCTCCTCTCCCTGCTCTCGCTTGGGGTAAAAGACATCACGCTCGGGCCGAAACTGCCGGGCTTTGTCTCACCAGCAGTACTAGATGTGCTGATAAAGCAGTTCGACCTCAAACCCAATACCACGGTCGAGGCCGACATTGCACGGATGGTACCGAAGTAAACTAAAAAAATCCATAGTCATAATCACCCGGCACAAGGTATGTACAGGGAGTAATCGTATGGTGGAATTTAAATTAGAAAATCCGGATAAGCACGACAAAAAAAGGGAAGAACTGCTAGCAAATGTCCTCGATCTCAATGATCTTGTCTCCTATCAGGACGGGACGGTCGCGAGCCGGATGATCGTCAACAATAAAGCCGGGAGTATCACCGTCTTTTCTTTTGACGAGAACGAAGGGCTGTCAGAGCATACCGCTCCGTATGACGCCGTGGTTACCATCCTTGATGGGGAGTGTGAAGTATGGGTCTCGGGCAAAACTCTCCCGATGAAAGAGGGCCAGACGATTATCTTTCCGGCAAACGCTCCCCATGCACTCAGTGCCATTACGAAATTCAAGATGACGCTGACCATGATCCGGGGGTAAATGCATGGGCGGGAATGATCAGGACGGATATTATTGTACCATCTGCGGAGGTATCCCTCCCGACAAGATAACCATCAGGCAGATTCTTGTTGACGGCAAAGCGACCGGTATTGATAAGCTCGACTGGATCCTCGCGGAGGTACGGAAACTGAACCTTTCTGATGACACCGTCATCATGGAGGAACTGCTAAAACGAACCAAGGCGCTCAACTATGTTCCTACAAAAAAGGCAAAGGAATACGGCGAGGCGTTGCTGAAGGAATACAAAAATCCAGGGGTGTAACCGGTGCTTGACCATTGTCCGGGTGCTGCGAACCTCAGGACCCCCACCATCTCCATAAAAAAATGCCCCCAGTGTGGCAATGAGGTCGAGATCTTCTCTAATGATGTGAAAGTGGCGTGTGACAACTGTGGTTTCGTTATCTATAACGATATTCTGTCGTGTGTCCAGTGGTGCAAGTATGCAAAGGAGTGTGTCGGTGAGGAGACGTACCGGAAACTCATGGCGATGAAAGAGGGATGATGGGACGTATGTTGTGCGTTCCCTGACAATACGCTGTTTTTAATGGCCGCCCGCGTTGCACCGCGAGCGTTTTCATGTTCTATAAGCAAATTGAAAAATGGAGCGGGTTCACGGATTGAGAAGTTGATAGAGCTGAGAAATTGCCGTCATGGTCTTGTAGCCCTTATCGGTGATGACGTAATCCCCCCGCTCGTGGCGCTGGAGGATCATGCCGGAGTCCGCAAGTTTCCGGATGTGGAAGAGGAGGTTGCCTCCCCGCAGCCCGGTCAGCTGCGAGATATCGGAGAAGGTCCGGGTCTGGATAGCGAGTGACTTGAGGATCTGGAAACGCTGGATGTTCGCGACCGGCTCAAGCAGATCCTTGACAACGGCTTCATCGGGAATTTCCAGATTGGTCTCTCCTGCCTCACGGGTCTTTGCATAGATCCCCAGCGACTGCATCAGGTCGATCTGTTTCTCGAAGAGCCGGTGGACCTCGGAAAAACAGGTGTCACACCGGTCGTATGGTCCCTTGCTCCGCATCGTCTTCATCTGCTCGCGGTACGACTGGATGATCTCATCCGAGACCTGCCCCTCCTTGATGTGCCGCGAAGTATTCTGCAAAAAATCCATGAATACTTCGTAACATTTGTCCCGCATCCTGCAATCCTTAACCATGTGGGCGGAGAGATCCGCTTTTGCATTCTCGACCTGGTGGTTCGTGAAGAGTTCAGAATAATTTTTTTTTAGATCTCCCAGCACACCTTCAACGTGCTGCTGGTTCGCCCGCTCGATGAACCGTTTTAGTTCGGTCCGGAGCCCGGTAACCTCCGTCTTGAGTTCACGCATTTCTGTGAGTGTTCCTGATGCTGCTCCCATAATTCTCCTATTCCTGATACGATCATTCGCAATACATGTTCATTACCCGGCGGGTCATTTTTCTGTATCGCGGGGCTTTGTATATTTTAATGACGCTCAAGTATATATTTTTAACATTGCCATAGAGTGTATGGTGAAAGAAATGCCGACATGGAAGTACACGGACAAAGAAGTAACGAAAGCACAGGCAGAAGAATCCTTGAAGTCGATCAAGGGTGCGTGTTTCGGGTGCGGAACCCACAACGCTGACTGCCCGATCGCTGGTGCAGCCGGGGCAATTTCCGAGATGCTGGGCTGTGAGACTCTTTCCGTAAGGGACCAGATCCACGGACAGATAACCGGTGCCCTGAAGGGAGCGAAATTCCCGGTCAAGACTCCGAAGGATCTTATCGCAGCGTTCCCGAACGGTGCCGACACAACCTGCCAGGTCGGGGACCTGAAGGTGACTGCCGGGGAAGCCGGAAAACTGCTCAAGGCTACAGACTTCCCGTTCAAGAGTGCTAAGGCTGTTGCCGATGTCATTGTTGACCGGGCAGGACTGTAAATTTCCCTCTTTTTTTGCACGTTTCCCCAGTTTTTAATCCCCTCCCCGGAAAAACCGGCCTTCATATTGGCATCCCGGTTGGGTTTTCCGGGTCCGGATGGGCTAAAATAGGTAGTGAAAATTTCCTCGATTCTAGGGCCTTTGACGGGCTTTGGGAGTGGTGCATTTCTGCCGTATTTTGGCTAACAGAGCGATTTAAAGGCGTATTTTCCACAGGAACTGAAAAGAGGGAATTATCGGGTTTTTCCGGTATCGGCCCGGGCACAAGAGGGAGAAAAGAAGCCCATAGAGCGGTTATTTGGGTTCAGGGTCTGGATCCCATGATTCCCGGCCTCTCTTATGGAGGATAAAATAGGAGAAGAGTAAATCCGTATTATCCCAACCCCCGCTGCTCCACCATCGGCGGGTCCCCACCCCGTCCAAAGCTCTCACTCACTCCGCAACGGGCACCAGTTTTCCCTTCAGCTTCGATTCAAGATCCAGATTCAGCATCTCCACGACGTTGTTTGCCATCCCTTTGACCTTGATCTTTACCAGCGGATCATTCCTGAGATAATCCGTATCCGTATTCGTATTGAACTGCGCACCGTGCGTCCGGTAGGAAATCCCGAATGGAGCAAGGAGGTACCCCATCTGCTGGAAGTACAGGTAAATGTCCATCGCCGCTTTCGTCGCACCATCCTCATGGCCCGAGACGGTGATCCCGACAATCTTGCCTTCCGTCAGTCCCGGCTTTTTCAGCAGGTAGAGATTCTGGATGCAGTTCAGCCGGTCGAGGAAATCCTTGAGCCGGGCAGACATATTGTTCCAGTTGATCGGTGAAGCAACGATGATTGCTTTTGAACTGATAACCATCTCATGGAATGCGGCCATGTCATCAACCTGATCGCGGCATGGGAGTTTGCAGGCATTGTCCCGCATGCTGTAGCAGCACCAGCAGTGATTGATGTGAAATTCGTTCAGGTTATACCGCCGGTAACTCACACCCCGTTCTTTGAGCACCTCCTCTACCAGCTCAACCATGTATCCCGTGTTATTCGACCGGTGGTTGCTGCCATTGATCAGCAGGACATCGAACTTTTCACCATCATACCGGAGCTTCTTCTTCTCAGCCAAATCTGAGAACTCCCGTTCCGTACTGGAACATTGCGGGCATTCTTTCGGGGGATCATCTCCCTTCCAGATAAATCCGCAGACATTGCATTGCCAGGATTTGCCGGCATCAGTGCTGGTCGGTTTCACTTCCCCGGGTGCAATAGTAGGCATGCTGGAAGCCCTCCTCATCAAGAACCGGACATCCCGGACAGAGACATCCGTTTTCCTCTTTTATACAGGCACTCTTTCCGCTGGCCGCAAGACAAAATGCAATCTCTTCATTACACTCTAAAAAACTCGGGCACATTTTACAGATGCAGAGTCCTGTTCCTTGTTTCTTGTCCATCATTATCCCTATCTCCTGATCTTTTTACTGGGCATTGACCTTCAAGATACTTAAATGGGACCGGGCTTCCGGTGATCGGCTGGTAATACTGCAAACGAAGTGAATGGAGCTCCGAAACGGTTATGCCAGTACCGGGAACTTCATATTCCATCATCACCAGAAGATATCATAACCAAATATCCCGTTGTGATTGTCATGGAACTGAAATATTGTCTGGTATTCGCTCTGCTTGCTGTTTTGATCGTCTGTGCCGGCTGCACGCAGAATGTGTCCCCGGCACCAGGAACCCCGGTACCGGCTTCCGGTTATCGTGATGTCCCCCCGGCCGAGGCCCGGGATTTGATCGCAGCAGAAAAAGATCTTGTCATCATCGATGTTTCTCCGATATATGCACTCGGGCACCTTGAAGGCGCGATCAATATCCCCGTTGACCAACTGGATGCAAAGATCCCATCACTGGACAAAACAAAACCATATCTCGTGTATTGCCACAGTGATACAACGAGCATTGCCGGCGCACAAAAACTGGTGCAGGCTGGATTTCCCCGCGTATACCGCCTCTCCGGCAACTATGAAGGATGGGTTGCGGCCGGGTATCCTGTTACGACCGGATAGATGCATAATTTTTTCCCATTTCCATCGTCAACCTCCCAGGATCTTTTTCTAACAGTGATTTCAAAATCTCCAAAGGTGAAGCGACATGACAGTAGTCTGACGATTAATCCGAGAGTGGACAGGCTCATTCTTCAATCACATTAAACAAATCCTTAATCAACACCCGCAGGTGAAACTGATAGTACCGGTAATCCGATAATCAGCTCCCGAAGGATAACGTGAATCCTTATGTCCGATCTCCTCACCTATTTCTATCTCTTCCCTCTCGGAATTATCATTGCCCTGCTGGCGATCTCGGCCGGAATTTCGGGCTCAAATTTCTGGATACCGGTCTATGTTATCTGGCTGGGCATTGATCCAAAAACATCGTTCTGGCTCGCCCTCTTAACCATGCTCTTCGGGTTCGGTTCCGGGATTGCCAGGAACCTGAAAAATAAAACAGTCAACTGGCCTGTCGTCAGGCAATACCTGAAAATTGCCGTACCGTTTGCGATTGCCGGATCCCTGCTCGTTCCTTTTGCACCGGCGGAATTGCTTCTGGTGCTGTTCGGAAGCTTCGTTATGATCTACGGGGCTTTCCTGATCGGACGCTTCGGGTTGTTTCCCCGGGAAAATGCGCTTGAAATCCCGGAGACCGGAGAAACAATCTATTGGGCCCGTGCTGCATTGGCAGGTTTCTTAAAAGGCCTGATAGCTACGGGCACAGGAAAAATTATCATGCCCTGTGTCCTCAAACACTGCAAAATCAGAACTCCTGCCGAGGCCGTGGGTTCGACCGTTGTGATCATCTTCGTAGTTAACCTGTTTGCCGTGCTTTTCCGCCTGACTCCTGGTTTTATTTCAACCCTTGCCGAGCAAAAGGACCTGATTTTTTCCATCATGCTCTGGGTCGCACCCGCGGTAATAATCGGCGGGCAGATCGGCCCGTCCGTGACAAAGAAATTGTCGGAGAGGGGAATACGGATCTATGTCGGAATCCTGCTGGTATTCGTGGGCGTTTTGATATACCTGCAGTCGTTTTTTGGGGTGTAAGGGGATTTTCCACAATCTCCGCTGTTTTTTCGTAACATTGGAGTTTGTCCGTCATTGAGCCGGTAAGGTATTAAATCGGGTACTGGTATAGTGTAGGTATGAGCTGCTCGCGCTGGCACGGTCCGGGAATCTTTACCATCGCAGCATTATTCCTTGTCATTTCCATACTTTCTGCGGGCTGTACGGATTATGCACCTTCCCCGTCGGGTTCAGCCCCTTCCTCATCAGTACCCGGTTCTCCCGACCGCATATCCTGGAAGGATTATTCCCTCACCGACTTGCAGGGAAAAGAAAATTTCAGCGTAAACCAGTTTGCCGGAAAACCCGTGCTTGTGACGGTGCAATCAGTCTCCTGCCCGCCCTGCATAATCCAGCTGAACCGGCAGCTGGCCGAGATCGACCGGCTCCCGGGCGTGAGGGAGGGCAGGATCATTGTTATTTCTCTTGACCTTGATCCGGAGGGAGATGCCGGCTTCATCGCATCCTACCACGACCAGTTCAATTTCACCGGATATTCCGCACGGTCGCCAAACGATCTCTCCCTGAATCTCTTCCATACCTTTGGCCCGTTTGCCGTAGACCCGGCCACGGTTCCTGTGATCCTTGTGTGCCCGGACGGTCGTGACCTCCTCCTTTCAACCGGTGTCAAGACCGCAGAGATGCTCAATGCGACACTGGCAAAAGAGTGCTGAGCCATGGATACCGCCACCCTCCTCTGGCTCTCGTTCCTCGCGGGGATTTATGCCCCGGTGGGTTCGCCCTGTGTCCTTGTCCTGTACCCGGGCTACATCTCGTTCCTTGCCGGCAGAAACGGAGATCAGCAGGGAGGGTCTTCTCCGCTTATCCTCGGAACAACAGTTGCAGCCGGCGTCATCATTTCCCTGCTCATCGGGGGTCTCCTGTTCGCCGGAATCCTGCATATTGTCGGCGGAGAAGCACGCATTGTCATCACCGCAGCCTTATTCGTCCTTCTCCTCATCCTCTCCCTCTTCCTGATCCTCGATATCGATTACGGGCGTTATATAAAAACGGTCCCGGTCCCCCGGCCCGAAAACCCCCTGACGGCTGCATTTCTTCTCGGCATGGTATTCGGGATTATCATCCTGCCCTGCAATGCGGCATCGATCGCCATTCTTCTCGCGCTGGCTGCATCCGCGCCAGGATTCGGCGAAGGCCTTGGATCGTTCTTCTGTTTTGCCCTCGGGATGACCATCCCCCTCCTCCTCATCGCCGGCCTTTCGCAGGTCCGGAACCGGCAGGTCATGGGATTCTTAAGCCGGAACCGCCGGATAATCCGGGTCATCTCCGGTTTGCTCATGCTGGTGATCGCACTCTGGTACCTTGTGCTGCTTTTTTTCCCGGAGCATTCCTATGAGAATTCTTACCGGCAAAAATCATCGAGAATCTTATCGTATTCGGAAAAAATCCCGGAAAACGATCATTCAGCTATCATAATCAGATCAATGCCACTATGAGGGTGTGAAGGAATTCCCCTCTCTTAAAAAAGTGAACAGGAACCACCGGCAATCAGGTCCGGTTAATTTCTTTGATTCTCCCCGTGTTGCTCTGCGATCAGACGGTGATATTCTTCCGGCGTCATAAGGTTGCCGCATGCCTGCTGGACAACTTCGGTGAGGGCCGGGTGGATATGCATTGTACCGGTAATTGTTGTAACTGTTGGCTCTGCTGATGAAAGAACGGTCACGAATTCCTGGATGAGAACGGATGCATAAGGACCGATGATATGCACACCAAGGAGGTTCATCGTCTTTTCCTCGACAATGACCTTGACAAAATAATCTTTTACACCCATCGCAACGCCCTTTGCGGTGTCTTCGTACCGGGCAAAACCGATTAGGAGGTTTTCTGCACCGAATTTTTGTTTCGCTTCCTCTTCCAAAAGACCGACACTGGCAATTTCGGGATCGGAAAAGACAGCATGCGGTATCACCCGGTAATCGACCGGCATTTTTTGTTTCAGGACCGCGTTCGCGTACACGATTTTCGCTTCAAAATTTGCAACGTGTTTGAACATGAATTTTCCGTTCGCATCCCCGAATGCCCAGATACCGGGCTGGCTGGTTTCGAGGTACTCGTTGGTGATGATCCACCCGTTTTTATCGGTCTTGATCCCGGAAAGTTCCGGATGCAGGATATCCGTATTCGGCCCCCTTCCCGAAGCGACAAGCACGGCATCTGCGGTCACGGTCACTTCTTTCTTCGTAGTCCGGTTCAGCGCATGTATCCTGATTTTTTTGTCCGGTCCCGTCTCTGCCTGCTGGACATCATGGTTGGTGAGAATGGTGAGATGTTTTCCGAGATCCCGCAGGGCAAGTGCTGAAATCTCCGGTTCTTCTTCCGGAATAAACCGGGGGTTGCGGCCGAGGATCGTGACCCGGGAACCCATGGATGAGAGGAAATGACCGTATTCTGCGGCGATATATCCGCCACCAATGATCGCAACGCTTTCCGGCAAATGATCGAGATTAAGGATCGTATCGCTCGTAAGGTAAGGTACTTTGTCGAGGTTTTTAACGGGAGGAAGCGTTGGTTTTGACCCAGTGCAGAGAAAGATTCTTTTTGATTTAAGGGTCTGGTCGGCGACCTTGAGGGTGTAGGGTGCAACAAATTCCGCAACTGCGTGGTAATAATCGAGATGCGGCATGTTCGACAGTTCTGCCTGTATTGCGTCACTATCATTTTTGATAATGGTCCGCATTCGCTGCATGACTGCAGGGAAATCGATGCTGGTAATCGAGCTCTGGATCCCGAATTCCCCGGCCCGCTGTACGGTTCTTACCAGTTCAGCAGGGTACAGGAGGAGTTTTGACGGGATGCACCCGCGGTTGAGACAGATACCGCCGGGATCATCCTTGTCAATAACCGCAATTCTTGCGTTCGGGTGGCTCTGGCGGATTGCGGTTACAACGGGCAGCGCCGAACCCGATCCCACCGCGATATAATCATATTCCTTCATGGGGAACCTCTTCACCTTTCATCGGAGACCGGGGCTTATATGCATTGTGCCGGAAAATCCTGCCGCCTCCAAACGATTCCCTTCTCATGGCAGAAAAGGAACCTGAATATTCTCAATCGATACCCTTTTACCCGTTTTCGTACCATACAGCCATGAAAGGGACTGGACAAATATGGCTGATGTCGATCTTTTTGAAACGGTAAAAAAGCATGTGTGTGCCTGTGCTCTCGACCTGAAACTCTCGTCAAATATGGAAGCGCTCTTAAAAACGCCCATCCGGGAATATCACGTGTCAATTCCTGTCCGTATGGATGACGGGACCGTGAAGGCATTCCAGGGATACCGGGTCCAGTATAACGATGCCCGGGGCCCGACGAAAGGGGGGATCCGGTTTCATCCCGATGTGACCATTGACGAAGTCCGGGCTCTTGCAGCGCTGATGACGTGGAAATGTGCCCTGTACCGCCTCCCGCTGGGCGGGGCAAAAGGAGGGGTGATCTGTAACCCCAAGGAGTTATCAGCAGGGGAACTGGAACGCCTGAGCAGGGCTTACATCCGGGAGATCGCCCGCTTTATCGGTCCGGATCGTGATATTGCCGCGCCGGATGTTGGTACAAATTCACAGACCATGGCGTGGATGATGGACGAATATTCCCATTCTGTGGGTAAAACAACGTTCGGGGTTGTTACCGGAAAACCGATGAGTATCGGCGGATCGGAAGGGCGCGATGACTCGACCGCACGGGGGGGCTGGTACATCATCGAAGAGGCTGCAAAAGATCTCGGAACAGACCTCAGGAACGCCACCGTTGCAATCCAGGGATTTGGGAATGTTGGCGAAAATGCGGCTGTACTTGCGAATCCCTTATGCGGTTGCAGGATAATCGCCGTAAGCGACAGCAGTGGCGGGGTACTGAACCGGGATGGCCTTGATATTCTGAAACTGAAAGACCATAAAAAGAAAACAGGGTCGGTCAGGAACTCCGGCCTGGGCGAGGATATCACCAACAACCAGCTCCTCGGGCTGGATGTGGATATCCTCATTCCGGCAGCCTTGGAAAATGCCATTACCCACGACAATATGGATGGCATCAAAGCGAAGATAATCGCCGAGTTCGGGAACGGCCCCATCACTGCTGAAGCAGGCGATCATCTCCATGCACGGGGCGTACCGGTTATTCCTGATTTTCTCTGCAATGCAGGCGGTGTTATTGTCTCGTATTTTGAGATGGTCCAGAACCTGAACCTGGATCATTGGGACCGGAAGGTAGTAGATACCCGTCTTAAAAAAACGATGACCGAAACGTACCGGGAAGTCCATGACTCAGCGGTCAATAACAAAATTTCTTTGAGAAGGGCCGCGTACAGTCTCGCCGTGGATCACGTTGTGGAAGCAATGAAGGTCAGGGGGTGGGTGTAGGATTACCTCTCTTTGTTGTTGCCCTGCCCGGTGTACGGGAGGGAAAAACCAGATTGTTCCGGAACGTAGCTATATAAGGTTGTATACAATATTTCTGCCCGGTGAAAACCACAATGGACAAGTTCGAACAGATGGCCCAGATGATGGCAAAGATGCCTATGGATGAGAAGATGAAAGCCATGCAGATGAAAATGGGTATGTGCACCTGCCCGAGCTGCCCGACCTACAATTCCTGCGCAAAGAATGCAAAAGAGTTGCTGTTCTGCAATACCGGTAAGAGCTTCATGTGCATCTCTGAAGAGAAAAGCTGTATCTGCCCGACCTGCCCGGTCGCGATGGACATGGGGCTCAAACACAAATTTTTCTGTACCAAGGGATCCGAGAAAGCCCAGCGCTACGAGGGTGCGCTCTGGGGAACAAAGGTGCTCTGATCATTTCTTCTTTTTTTTAGGGAAAAAACCCGTTTTCAGAATGCCGAATCTCTGATAATGACCCTGCTGCAATTCCCGACTAGTTTCTTTGTCATGACTTTGGTGGTCCTGTCAGATTTTTAACAGACGGATTGAACCGCAACCAAAAATTCATCAGGTCGGCTGCACTTTTCAGTGTGTATGGAACTACCAGGTCTTTTTAACATCATCTATTTTTTTGCCCTTATCCTGGGAATTGCCGGGGCAGTCCTCATCATCTATGGCGGACTGAAGGCAATCGTCAAAGTCCTGCTGCTGGAAATCCGAAAGGGATCCTCTACGTACAACCAGATTCGCAGGGAACTGACCGACAAGATCGTGTTCGGTCTGGAATTCCTGATCGCTGCCGACATCCTGACAACGATCACCACCCCGACGCAGGAAGAGCTGATCAACCTTGCTGTCGTTGTCGTGATACGGACGATCCTGGGTTATTTCCTCTCAAAAGAGGCAGCAGAATTCAATCTCCAGGGGTAAAAAAAGCTATTGCCATCGGCCGCACCCCCAACCCGGTTTATTTTTGGGAATGTTTCAGCCGGACTGCCAGCTGGAGTGAACTTGCGACAAGGTTGTCAAGATTCTCTTTTTTTAAAAGCAGCAGACAGCCTCGCTATGAAAGAAGTCATTGATTTGATTCAACAGGGTCAAGAAGAGGAGTTCCCCCTCCCTGCCATAAAAAAAGGGAAATGTACTCTCACACTTTCAGCATGTCGCCAAATCTCTGGGTTTTCTCGTTTCCCATGGCACAGAATGCCTGGTGAGTGAGTCCCATCTGCTTTGCTACCGGACATGTCGGGCAGATGCATCCCTTGATCTCCCTGATGCAGTGGAAGCTCATGCCCTTTCCGCAGAACATAGTTTCCATGGCAGTTTTGGCACAGTCGTTGTACGATGGGCATGACGGACAGGTGCACATCTTGCCCATCTCCATCATTTTAGTCATCATCTGATCCTTGGGCATTGCCATCATCTGTTTCTGCATCTTGACGTACATGTCTTCAGGCATTGCATCGTGTTTTCCAAAAAGGCTCATTTGATTTCACCATCCTGAACCTTGAGTCAAAGGTATATATAGGTATGGATTATACAACGTCATTGAATGATAAAAAATGAACCAGAATAACGTGAGGTTTGCACGGATAAAGCAGGGGCCTGTATCAGACTCTGCCAAGTCGGGGACATTAAGATGACGGCCGGCGAGGCAGGAAAACTGCTCAAGGCGTCGGACTTCCCGTTCAAGAGTGCAAAGGCTGTTGCCGATGTCATTGTTGACCGGGCAGGACTGTAAATCTCTCCCTTTTTAAAACGAAACCCCTCTTTTCTATCGCCTCCCCGGAAAAAAATATCCATCCTATGCATATTCTGATTGCATCCAGTTAGCCCGGATGGAGTAAATTAAGCAGCGAAAACAGCCTCGGTTTAAAGCCCCTTGGCGGCCTTTAGGTGAGGGAGTTTCCGCTCGTATTTTGGCAATCGGATCGAATATCGGGCTTATTTTCAACGGGCCCGGAATCCGGCGCTTTTACGGGGTTTTCCAGAACAGGTTTTAGGAAACGGAGCCCGTATGGGGCTTGTTTTGGTTCAACCCCTGAATGGAGGCAGGGATCGGACTCCCGGGTAGCAACGCTATGCGGTTTAGGTCAACCTAAACATTTAATATTTAGGGCAACCTAAATACTCATTACAATGGCACAGGAGCAAATCGAGGAATACCTCGAAACAATCTACGATCTTGAATCGCGGGATGGTTCGGCAAAAACCACCGCAATAGCAAAATGTCTCAAAGTTGCCCCGGCGAGCGTAACCGAAGTGCTCCGCAGTCTTTCGGACAAGGGACTGGTCTCATACGAGCCTTATAAGGGAGCAACACTGACAGAAGAGGGAAAAAAGATCGCAGATACGATCAAACGGAAACACCGGCTCCTTGAAGTTTTTTTAACCAATGTTCTCCACCTTAACCGGGAAAAAGTCCACGATGAGGCGTGCAGGATGGAACATACCATCTCCGAGGAAACGGAGAACGGGCTCTGCCGGATGCTGGACGCACCGTCTCACTGCCCGCATGGCAGCCCGATCAGTCCCTGCAACAAATGTGTGGGGAGCTGTGCTGAGTGCGACGGTGCAGGAAAAACCGATGCTATCATTGCAAGCCGGAATAAAAAGATCATTCCGATCACCGATCTCAATCCTGATCAGGAAGGCCGGATCGCATTCATCCGTGGTGACTGCAAAGTTGTCCAGCGTCTCTCCGACCTCGGACTTACCCTGGGGACCCGGGTTGCCATCCTGAAAAAGACACCCATGGACGGACCCGTGGAGATCTCGGTGAGAAGGACGAAACTTGCTGTCGATCATGCAATTGCCGGAAATATCTTCATAGAATTACCCGATGCAGGCGAACTATGAGCGGCTGCGGGGAATGCAAAGCCTGCCCGTCCGGCAAAGAGTGCACGATAAAGAATGCGGACTATACGATTGCCCTGGCCGGCAATGCCAATGTCGGCAAAAGCGTCATCTTCAACCAGCTGACCGGTGTTGATCAGATCATCGGTAACTGGCCGGGTAAAACCGTTGAGCGGGCGGAAGGTCTCCTCCTGCACAAAGGGAAACGTATCCGTGTCATCGATCTGCCCGGCATCTATTCCTTCTCCACGTACTCGATGGAGGAACTCGTCTCCCGGGACTTCATCGCACTCGAACACCCGGATGCCGTTATCAACGTCATCGACGCTTCGGCACTGGAACGCAACCTGTTCTTCACAATCCAGCTCCTCGAACTGGCACCCCCGCTGATGATCGCAGTCAACCAGATCGATCTTGCTGAGAAGAAAGGGATCACCATCGATACCGGAAAACTCTCGGCACTGCTCAGCGTCCCGGTTGTCCCGACGATTGCCATCAAAGGAAAGGGGATCCCGGTTCTCACCGACGCGATCACGGGTCTCATGCAGGATCACCCGGTTCCCCCGGCACTTCTCTATGGAAAGGAGATCGAGGAGCGGATCGGGAAGATTATCCCACTGCTGGAGACGGTAACCACACCGTATCCCGTTCGCTGGACCGCCATCAAACTGCTCGAACGCGATCCGGCGATCGTGCAGATGGTAAACGAACAGGACCGGAGTATCGTTACAAAGGCTGGATTGCTTGCCGGCGAGATCGAGTCCATTCACGGGGAGCCGGTCTGCGTTGTCATGAGTGCGGAGCGGTACCAGATTGCAGACCGGATTGCTGCCGAAGTGATAACCCTGAGGCCATTGGGCGAAGGGGCTCAGAAAAAGAGCCTGACAGACCGGCTCGATGAAGTTGCCCTTCACCCGGTCTTAGGGTACCTCGCAGTTGTCGCCGTGATTGGGGGCCTGCTGCTCTGGACGTTCCTGATCGGGGCGCAGGTCTCGGCCTTCCTTGCCGGCTTCCTGTCACAGTTCGAACAGTACGAACCGGTGATCACGGGCCCGCTCATGGACATTCTCTGGAACGGGGCATTCACCGGTTTTGTCGCGGGTGTGACCCTGGTCATTCCTTATGTCCTGCCATTCTACCTGCTCCTTGCGGTTATGGAGGACTCGGGCTATCTCACCCGCATTTCCGTTATGCTCGATCGTGGCATGCACAAGCTGGGGCTTCACGGCAAAGCGATCATTCCGCTGATTCTCGGGTACGGGTGTAATGTTCCGGCAATCTATTCCTGCCGGATTATGGAAACACCAAAACAGAAGACTCTCGCGGCGTTTCTCGTGACCCTCGTCCCCTGCACGGCTCGGACGGTCGTTATTCTTGGGCTTGTTGCTGCGTTCGTTAACATCTGGTGGGCTCTCGCACTCTATGCCTTTGACATTCTCCTGATCCTCGTTGTCGGGAGAATTGCCTTCAAAGCGGTACCGGGCGAGTCGGTCGGGCTGATCATGGAGATGCCCGACTATCACATCCCTTCGGTATCGGTCGTCATGAAACAGACCTGGACCCGGACAAAGTCGCTTATCTGGATCGTCTTTCCCGCGTACATCATCGGGAGTGCAATCATCCAGGCATTCTATGCAGCAGGGTTCCTCAACCCGGTAAATGATCTTCTCTCACCGATAACCGTCCTCTGGCTCGGTCTTCCGGCTGTCATCGGGATTACGCTGATCTTCGGGATCGTGCGCAAAGAACTCACGATCCTCACCCTTGCGGTTATCTTTCATACAACCAACTTTGCGTCGATCATGTCCCCGGTCCAGCTGATTGTCCTTGCCCTGGTCTCGATGCTCTACATCCCCTGTATCTCGGTGATCCTCGTGCTTGCATCGGAGTTCGGCTGGAGGAAAGCACTGGGGATTTCCGTGGCCGAGATTGTCATGGCGATTGCACTGGGCGGGATTGCGTTTAGGGTGCTCAGTCTGGGGATGTGAGAACAGACGCGGTGGATTGAAGGTAGTTATTTTCCCCTAAGAAAAAATGATATTCATAGTGGCATTCCGGCAACATTTCCGGGGCCCGTATTGGGTAAACTATGTGGTAAAAATTGCCCCTGTTTAATGGCCATTGGCGGCAATCCGTGGAGGTCGTTTCCGCTCATATTTTGGCAATCAGGGTTAAATTCGGGCGAATTTCCCGGGTGGGTGGAATCCGGCGGTTTTACGGGGTTTGCCGGAACCGGTTTTGGGAATCGGAGCCCGCAAAGGGCTTATTTGTCCTCAGGATCCTGACCCCCTATTCCATATGCCGCTGACAGAGGGATGAATACTCATTTTCATTCCCGTCCTTTAAGGCCAGACAATATTACAGGCGCTGGAGGAGAGTTTTTAGTACTACCGGCCCGAGCACGAATTCTGCTTCTTTCCGGTATTTCCCTGCAAGACAATCGGCGATGATCCGGTTTCCGAGCGGGGTGGCCCACATCCCGCCGCGCTGTTCCGTACCGATCAGCTGATCCTGCTCCATTTCCGACAGGATGGCGGTCATTTTTGACATCGGTATCGAACAGAACTCGGCAAGTGTCCGCTTCGGAGGCAGGTGCACCCGGATCTTGTCCATGAAAAAATCAACTTCCAGGGATTTTTTTTCGCAAACCAGTATCCGGATTGCAACATCGAAGACCTGTTCTGCGGTGATGGGGTCAATCATCGTTATGCAGTGTATTATCGCACGTGGTTTAAATCAGTTGGTATATCAGATGAATTATAAAGTGATGAATCATTATTGCAATTCATTCCTGTGTCAGGAAACTTCTTTTGGATGGCCTATTTTCCTGAGTGAGTGGGGGAGGTTCCCTCCGGATAGATAATGAGACCTTCTCTCTCTGGCTGATTCTCATTGATCCTTCAAGTACACCATTCGTGAAATAATTCAGGATAATATAAACATAAACTGTTTAACTCTTTGAATAATAAGGAAGGTTTAATTAAAAACCTCAACAAAAGATCAGAGTTAACAAAATTTTTGTTGTGATGTGCATGGCGTTTTCAGTACATGTAAACATGAACCGGTGCACCGGGTGCGGCAATTGCGTAGTTGCCTGCCCGGTGAACGCGATCGAGCTCTATACGCTCGACCCTGTAACGAAGGATAAGATTTACACCGTTGTTGACGGGAAATCGGTCAGCCTCGATGTGAAGATGGAACTCTGTGCGGGCTGCGGCGTCTGCGTCAATGCCTGCCCGTACGACGTGATCACCCTCTCCGGCCGGGGCGAGACCGGGGCACTCGGAATAGTCTGAAACAGGGGATGAGACGAATGTCAAAAGTTATCATGAACATGATCACCCAGCGCTCCATCGAGGAAGGCGCTGCAATGGAGAAGGGCAAGACCAATCCCGACTATTTCGACGCCTGTTCGATCTGCGAGATCAACCCGGAAGACATGAAGAAGCTCGGCATCTGGAAGAACACCAATGTCCGGGTCACGAGCGAGTGCGGCAGTGTGATTGTCAAGGCCATCGAGCCGACCCAGTTCTGCCCGCCCGGCCTCGCCCACATCCGGCAGGGTGTCTGGGCAAACCAGGTTGTCCCGCCCCGGACCCAGTCAACCGGCACCCCGCAGTACAGCGGTTTTCCGGTCACCATAGAGCCTGCAATCAATGAAAAACTCAAGACCGCTCTCGAGCTCGTGCAGGGCTCGGTAGGTCTCTGGAAAGGAGGAAAGTAATATGCCTAAACTTATCACCGGCGTCGGGTGCCCCTACTGCGGGTCATCCTGCGATGACCTTGAAGTCCTTGTATCGGACGATGAGACCAAGGTTCTCGAAGTGCACAACTCCTGCATCATCGGAAGCAATCTCTTCCACCATGCAAACGACCCCACCCGCCCGCGGCTCCCGCGGCAGCGCCAGCCGGACGGCTCGATAAAGGAGATCCCGTACGAAGAAGCGATCGATTACTTCGCAAAGACCCTGCTGGCGGCGAAAAAGCCCCTGATCTACGGGTTCGGCTCCACCAACTGCGAGGGGATGAGCGCGATCGGCCGGATAGCTGAGAAAGCCGGAGCCGTGCTCGACAACTGCGCCACCATCTGCCACGGCCCCTCGTTCCTTGCAATGTTCGACAACGGTTACCCGAGCTGTACCCTTGGGGAGGCAAAGAACCGTGCGGATGTCGTGGTCTTCTGGGGCTGCAACCCTATGCACGCCCACCCGCGTCACACCTCCCGGTACTCGATCTTCCCCCGCGGTTACTTCACCGGTAAGGGCCAGATGCAGCGGACCGTAATTTCTGTTGATCCCCGTGAGACCGACACCGCGAAACTTGCCGATGTCCACCTGATGCTCGACCAGGGGCATGACTACGAGCTCTTCGATGCCTTCAGGACCGTCCTCCGGGGCCACGACATCCCCGACAAGGTAGCCGGTATCGACAAGGAGACGATCATCAAGTCGGTGGACATCATGAAGAAGGCCCGCTTCTGCATGATCTTCTTTGGCATGGGCTGCACCCACACGGATGGCCGCAACCACAACATCGATGCCGCCATCAGCATGACCCGGGATCTCAACGACCACACCAAGTGCTCGATCATGGCAATGCGGGGCCACTACAATATCGCCGGCCCCGGCCAGGTCTGGTCATGGCAGTTCGGGTTCCCGTACTGCATTGATCTCTCGAAGGGCACCCACGCCCACATGAACCCGGGCGAGACCAGCTCGATCGATCTCGCAATGCGGGACGAAGTGGACTGCTTTGTCAATGTCGGTGCCGATGCCGGTGCCCACTTCCCGATCCAGGCAGTCCAGCACTTAAAGAAACACCCATTCATCGTCGTCGACCCGAACTTCAACATGGCAAGCGAGATCGCTGACCTCCACATTCCGGTCAGGATTGCCGGTGTCGATGAGCCGGGCGTTGTCTATCGTATGGACAACGTGCCGATCCAGTTCAAGGCAGTTCTCAAAGGGCTACCGGGCGTGCCGAGCGATGAGGAACTTTTCGACCGGGTGTACGAGCGGATGTGCGAGATCACCCTGACCCAGCCTATCTGGCTTGCGGCCAAAGAAAACCGGAAATACCCGCACAACACGAACCCGATGGTGAGCTGAAATGGCAGAAATTATTGTCAAGGGCGGATTTGTTATTGACCCGACCCGGAAAATCGACGGTGACGTAGGCGATATTGCTATCAAGGATGGCAAGATTGTCGATAAGGTCAGCTCGTCTGCAAAGGTTATCGATGCAAAGGGCAAGGTTGTCATGGCCGGCGGTGTGGACATCCACGCCCACGTAGCAGGCCCCAAGGTGAATGTCGGGAGGTTATTCCGGCCTGAGGACAAGCTCTTATCAGGATTCTGCAGGAGCACGATGGCACAGAAGAACGGCTATCGCATGGAATCCGGGTTCTCGATCCCGAGCACCTTCAAGACCGGCTACGACTATGCCCGGATGGGCTACGGTTTTGTTATGGAAGCCGCGATGCCCCCGATCCACTCCCCCCACGTGCACGAGGAGATTCACGACACCCCAATCATCGATGAGGCAGCACTCCCCGTCTTTGGTAACAACTGGTTCGTCATGGACTACTTAAAGAAGGGCGAGGTCGAGAACACCGCATCCTACATAGCCTGGCTCCTCAAGGCCACGAAAGGCTATGGTGTGAAGGTTGTCAACCCCGGCGGCACTGCTGCCTGGGGCTGGGGACTTAACTGTGTCAGCCTTGACGACCCGGTCCCGTATTTCGAGGTTACCCCCCGGGAGATCATCAAGGGACTTCTCGAGGCAAACGAGTACCTCGGCCTCCCTCACTCGATGCACATGCACCAGAACGATCTCGGCAACCCCGGCAACTACAAGGGAACCATCGAATCCTTAAAAATTTCAGAAGGTGTCAAGCCGAAGAACAAGTTCGGGCGCGAACAGGTCATGCACTCCACCCACCTCCAGTTCCACTCGTATGGCGGAACCGGCTGGGGCGACTTCGAGTCCAAGGCAAAGGAAGTCATGGACTATGTCAACAAGAACAAGGCACTTACGGTCGATACCGGTAACGTCACGTTTGACGAGACCACCACGATGACTGCGGATGGCCCGTTCGAGCACCACCTCCAGGGTCTCAACCACCTCAAGTGGTGCAATGTGGATGTCGAGATGGAGACCGCTGCCGGTGTCGTCCCCTACGTGTACGACCCGAACATCAAGGTCTGCGACATCCAGTGGGCAATCGGTCTTGAACTTGCACTCTATGCCAAGGACATGAACCGGATCTTTATCACCACCGATCACCCGAATGCAGGTCCGTTCACCCGGTACCCCCGCGTCATGAAGTGGCTGATGTCCAAGAAGTCCCGTGAGGCAGTAATTGACTCGTTCAAGCACAAGGACAAAGTCATAGCCGCCACCACCCTCCACCAGATAGACCGCGAACTCACCCTCTTTGAGATCGCCCAGATGACCCGCTCCGGCCCGGCAAAAAGCCTCGGTCTTGGCAACATCTACGGCGGCCTTGCCCCCGGTATGAGCGCAGATGTTTCGGTGTTTAATCTCAACTACAAGAACATGCCCAGCGACCCCGATATGATCGAGAAGGCATTCCAGCGGGCTGCCTGTTTCATCAAGTCCGGTGAAGTTGTTGTCATGGATGGCGAAGTCGTCAGCAATGGTCACAAGAAGACCGTCTGGGTCAATGTCAACATGCCCGAAAACCCGCAGGTGATGCGTGACATCACCCAGTCCTTTACCAAGGACTACACGGTCCAGCTCGAGAACTACCCGGTCAAGGACTACCTTGCCCCGCACCCGTTCGTCATCAATGTCGATGTGGAGGCCTGATCGATCATGGCAACCGTTACCTTAAAACCCACCAAGATCCCCGAGCTCATGTTCGAGGGCTATAGCATCACCCCTGACGCATTTGCAGGAAAGACTGCTGCACAGATTACAGCACTTCCCGGCCACGAAGGGAAGATCCACGTCACCATCGGGGACTACTTTACCGTCAGCGGTGACGCAGGCGCAACCGCAGCAGACACCGACATCATGATTGCCGGTGACTGCTCACGGGTAAAATACCTGGGCTCCAAGATGACTGCAGGAACCGTGACCGTCAACGGCAATGCCGACATGTATGTCGGCGGCTGGATGAAGGGCGGCAAGATCCACATCAAGGGGAACATGGATTCCTTCTGCGGGATTCAGATGGAAGGAGGCGAGCTCCTCTGCGATGGCAATGCCGGAAACCATGTCGGCTGCGCCTACCGCGGTGACTGGAGAGGCATGAAGGGCGGCACGATCCGGATCAAGGGTAATGCCGGCAACGATATCGGGACCTTCATGCTCGGCGGCACCATCATCATCGAGAAGAACGCGTTCATCCATGTCTCCACCCATGCCGAGGGAGGCACCGTCATCATCAAGGGCGATGTTGAAGGCCGTGTCGGTGGCCAGATGGTCAAGGGCGACATGTATGTGCTCGGGCAGATCAAGTTCATGATGCCCGGTTACAAGAAGATCGATACCGTTGAGAAAGAAGTTGACGGTGTCAAGGCGACTTTCGATCACTACATCGGCGACCTCGGGGAGCGCCACGGCAAGAGCAAGGGCCAGATCGTGTATGCCAACCTGTACCTGAAAGCAGTGGCATGAACCCCCTGTCTATCACACACGTCCGGCTGTTTTTTTAGCCACCAATCTTTTTTTACAAGGATATGATGATACCGGGACGCCTGTTGTCCCGAGGAGAGACCATGAAAGAAGTTGGAAAACAATTCATCTATGGAACCCGGTACCCGGATTATTCCACGGTCGACCTCGTCCTCCGTGTCCCGGAACCCCTGCAAGAACTTCCGGTCCGTGAGGGACAGAAGGTAATCAAGCTCCCGAGCCCGAAACGGTTCAAAGTGAAGGATATACCCGTCCGGGAAGCCATCGAGAGATGGGAACCCATCGGGCACTTTGCCCGTTCATCGATAACGCTCAAGGAACTCTCGTACCTGCTCTGGTGCAGCCAGGGATTCAAGAAGGTCCTGGTCGATACCATGCAGCTCCGCAATGTTCCGTCAAGTGGTCTGCGCTATCCCCTGGAAACGTACTTTGTGGTAAGTGATGTTGAAGGCCTTGAGACCGGCCTGTACCGGTACCTCCCGAAATCCAATAGCATTGTTGCGGAACGGATCGATTCCGGCCTCACCCTTGAGATAAGCACGGCGAGCATGAATTTCAAGATCATGACGCGGGCCGCAGTCACCTTCATCTGGGTTGCAATCCCGTACCGCTCCACATGGGCGTTGGGGAACCGGGGCTACCGGAGTGTCCTCATCGAGGCCGGGCATACCTGCCAGAATCTCATCCTGGCAGCAGCTGGTCTCGGCTATGATGTATTTCCCACCGACATGTTCCATGACGAACTGATCGTCAAACTTGCGAACCTTGACCCGGAGACCCAGTGGCCGGTGTATCTTGCGGCTGTAGGAAAGGTGGAGAGGAGTGTTACCCTCGCATAAAAACAGGATCCGGCCCCCTCATTCATTATTTTTTAGAGATAAGGTTCGACATTTTTTTACCTTTACAAAAGCACATTGTTAATGTAAATCATTTTAGGGGTTCCTGGTATGGACAGACGAGGCCGTAAAAAGGGAGCAGATACAAGGGGCAGTCGGCTATGGTAAAACGTTACCTTGAGCTCCGATCCCTTGACGAAGCGCTCGAACTGCTCACCACTTCTTTTGCCGCCCCCCGGCGAACCGAGAAGGTTCCGGTTATGCAATCGGTCGGCCGGGTCGTGGCCGAACCGGTCTTTGCAAAATATTCCGTACCTGAGGTAAACCTCTCTGCAATGGACGGCATTGCGGTCAGGAGCCGGGACACCATAGGTGCCGGCGACCGGAACCCGGTAACCCTGGACCATTTCGCCCGGGTCAACACCGGCAACATCATCCCTCCGGAGTTCGATGCGGTCATCATGATCGAGGATGTCTGGGAGTCCGGTGACCGTTTCCAGGTCCGCCGGACTGCCGCACCCTGGCAGCATGTCCGCCCGGCCGGAGAAGATATCAAGGAGAACCGGCTCGTAATGCCCCGTGGTCACCTGATCCGGCCATTCGATATCGGGGCGCTCGCTACCTATGGGATTACCACGGTTGAAGTCCTTGCCGTCAGGGTCGGGATCATCCCCACCGGCAGCGAGCTGGTACCGCTCGGTGTCCGGCCAGGACCGGGGCAGGTGGTGGAGAGCAACACCATCATGACACAGGTATTTCTCGACCAGATGGGAGCGCACTGCACCCGCCTGCCGATTGTGGCAGACGATCCCGATCTCATCAGGGAGGCGCTCTTTAAGGCCGTGAAAGAAAACGATCTGGTCATCATCTCCGCGGGCTCTTCAGCCGGCACCCGGGACTTTACCGAGAGTGTCATACGTTCGCTCGGTGAGCTGATCTTCCATGGCGTGGCAGTCAGGCCGGGTAAACCGGTGATGCTGGGGAAGGTGGAGGGAAAACCGGTCCTCGGGCTGCCGGGCTACCCGCTCGCTGCCCAGACTGCTCTCCGGGAATTTGCCGCACCCCTGCTGGAATCCTGGGGATTTCCCCCGGCCCCCCGGTTCGCAGTCACGGCCCGGCTCGCACAGCCGCTGGTATCAGATCCCGGGTTTGATGATTTCGTGCCGGTCTTTGTCGGCCGTATCGGCTCTTGTCTCTTCGCAACCCCGCATCTGAAAAAAGCCGGCGTACAGATGGCAACGGTCAAGGCCAACGGTTACGCACGCATCCCGGCTCAGGTTGAAGGCTGCGAGGCCGGCACCGAGCTCGAAGTCCTTCTCACCACGGACCCGGGAAGTATCGAACGAACGCTTATCCTGACCGGATCGCTGGATCCCACCTTAGAGGAACTCGCGAGCCTTGCCCATGATGAGGGATTGTATATCCATGCCACCAACCCCGGCAATACGGCAGCACTTCTTGCCCTCCGCAACAATACCTGCCATGCCGCTCCCCTCAGCCTGCCGGCGCGGTCCCTGCTGACATCCTACCAGCCTTTCATAAAATTCCTGGAGGCCGGTGATCTGGCTTTTATTCATATTGCCACCGTTGAGCTGGGTATCGTTTCCTGCGATGGGCTGGGACTTAAGGATCTCACCCATTGCCGGTTCATCAATACCCGGAGAGAATCGCCTCCCCGGATGGTTCTCGATGCCCTGCTGGCCGCAGAGGGTATTGATCCATTGCAGGTGAACGGGTACCTGCAGGAAGTACATGGTCCCCCGGCAGTGGCAGCAGCTGTCCGGAACGGTTTTGCTGATGCCGGGATGTGCACATCCAGTATTGCCAGCGCCGCCGGGCTCCGGTTCGTACCGGTTGCCCATGAGGATTATGAACTTGCAGTGCGGCGGGAGATGCTGGAAGATTCCCGTATCCGCACGCTGGTATCGCTCATCCAGTCTCCCGGGTATCGCGCGATCCTTGCAAAGACCGGGGGGTATGATACCAGCCTCACCGGCACTATCCGGGGACTGAACGGCGAGAATATCTTAACCCCGTTATCCCCGGGAAGCCTGCCGGCCGGGTATATCTGAATACATCTCCCTCTCTTCTCTATCGGAGTTTTCCATCAGCCTCTGTTGTCGTAATATCGGGTGATGCCCAAACGGTGGGGCAAAAAGCACGATGTGTTCAGGTTACCACGAGCAACAGCCCGTCTCTTCTTAGGATTTCAACAGAGCAAATAAAAAAAAAAGAGATTCGTTCAGGAAGGAATGCTTCACTTCTTGACAAACGGGTTGAAGACGTTCTCGTAGATCATGTCGCTGCCGGTATTGTGGAGCCGGCCACGCTCGGTCTTCTCCTCAGCAAAGGCAAGGAGCGGGAGTTCCATGCTGACACCCGGGACATGGCCGAACATCTTTTCGAGTTCAACCTGCTGGGCGTGCATGAAGAGCGCATTGGGGATTTCTGCGGGGCAGACTTCCTCGCACTGTCCACAGTTCACGCAGGAGTCTGCGATGTGGGCGTACCGGATGAGGTGGAACATGAAGCTGACGGGCAACTCGCCGGGTGCAACATAGGCCGGGTTCTTGGTGGTGCAGTCAACGCAGTAGCAGATCGGACACTGGTCAATACACCCGTAGCACTTGATGCACCGGGAGGTCTCGGCCATGATCTTCTGTAAGCGATCCTTGCCCTCGCCAAGTGCTTCGAAGTCGTGCTTGCGCCACTTGTCGCCGAGCTTGAGCATTGCGCCTTCTATCTTGGCACGGATCTCAAGACCCTTGGGGTTAGCTGGCGCTGTTTCCAGGATGCCCTTCTTGATGGCACCGGCCATCAGGTTTGCACCCTTTTCGGAGCAGACTTCAACGAAGGTTGCCTTACCGGCCTTTTCGCCGATGACTCCCCAGTTTCCGCAGGCAAGGTCAGCCTGTCGCGGGATCTTTAACTTGCAGCGGCGGCAGTTGGAACGCCGGCCAAAGCCTGCCTCTTCGAGTTCGTCAACAGAGATACCCTTGTGGCCTCCCTCGAACTCGATGATGAACTGGCCCTTGTCGATCTCTTCCTTGTGCACTTTCTCGGGATCGACACCGTACTTTTCGGCGATCATTTTCCGGGCGATGACCGGGCTGACCGATCCCCCACAGTTGACCCCGATCATAATGATATTGTCAAGGTTGATCTGCTTGCGCTTTGCGAGTTCGTAGAACCCCATCATGTCACAACCCTTGACCGTCACACCGATCTTCTTGTCCTCTGCCCCGTCAAGGTACTTCTTGACAAGCTTGGGCAGCAGAAGCGTTCCGCAGTGGAGCGATCCGGCGGTCTTGGCAAGATCCTTGGGGTCCGTGACGATGACCGGCTTTGCGTCGTAGAGGTCAACACCCTTGGTTACCACAAGGACTGCATCGACCATCTTGGATTCAAGGGCATACTTCCACAATGCGGTGACTGCGCCACCGAGCTCGGCTTTCTTCTGGATCTCTGCGTCATTGGTCCATGCGTACAGCATTTCGCCTTTTTTGGTCATGATCAGGCCTCCACGATCTTCTCAACCTTGACAGCACAGTGCTTGAGTTCCGGCATCTTGGAGAGCGGGTCGAGCGCAGTGTTGGTGAGATCGTTTGCTCCATGGACAAAGTGCATGGGCATGTAAAGCACTTTCGGGGCTACATCTTCAGATACCCGTGCAACAGCGATGGATTCACCACGACGGCTGGTCACTTTGATCTTCTCGTACGGCCTGATGCCGAGTTCCTTTGCGTCCTGCGTGTTGAGCTGGACATAGTTTTCGGGAACATCGTTGTGCAGGGTCGGGCTCCGGTCGGTCTGGGTCCGGGTGTGGTAGTGGAAGATACAACGCCCGGTCATCAGCGTGTACGGGTACTCTGCATCGGCGACTTCTGCGGGTGGGCGGTATTCAAGTCCGAACATGGTGCCCTTGCCATCCGCTGCGGAGAACTTTCCTACGTGGAGGATTGGTGTTCCCGGGTGTTCGATGGTCGGGCAGGGCCAGTGGACAGATTCGGGCTTTTCCATCTTCTCGTAGGTTACGCCGAACTGGCCGGGGGTGACTGCACGCATGTCGTCCCAGACATCCTTTGCGGTCTTCCAGTCAAAGCCCTTGAGGCCCATCTTCTTTGCCAGCATGCCGATGATCTCCCAGTCGTACTTCGATTCGCCGGGACCGTTGACGGCCTTCCGGACCCGGTTGACACGGCGCTCGCCGCTGGTGAATGTGCCGTCTTTCTCGGCAAAGCAGGTACCGGGCAGGACTACGTCTGCATACTCACAGCTCTCGGTCCAGTAAATATCCTGGATAACGAGGAAGTCGAGTTTGTCCAAGGATCTCCTGACGTGGTTCGAGTCAGGATAGGAAACGACCGGGTTCAGGCCGAGGATGTACATCGCCTTGATCGGGTCGCCGCACTGGGTGATCTGCTCGGTTAAGGTAACACCGTACCAGTCGGGAAGGGTTCCTTCTTTCATGAACCATGCCTTCTCCATCTTGGCACGGTTCTCGGGGACGGCAACTGCCTGGTAGCCGGAGAAGACGTTCGGGTATGCACCCATGTCGCAGGCACCCTGCACATTGTTCTGGCCACGGAGCGGGTTGACACCGACACCGGGGCGTCCGACATTGCCGGTGAGCAGCGCGAGGTTCCCCATGGACCGGACATTGTCGGTACCAGTGCTTAACTCGGTGATGCCGAGGCAGTAGATGATGACTGCATTCTTTGCATTTGCATACTGGCGGGCAAACTCCTTGACCTTCTCTTGCGGGACACCATGGATTTTTGTGGCGTCAGCATAATTCTCGACGGTCTTTTTCATGTCTTCGAAGCCTTTCGTGCGCTCCTTTATGTACTCCTTGTCCTCGAGGCCTTCCTTGATGATGTAGTACATCATATTGTTGGCAAGGGCAATGTGGGTTGACGGGGTGAACGGGATCCATTCATCGGCAATCTTTGCTGTTGCACTTTTCCGCGGGTCAACGACAATGACCTTGATCCCCTTCTTCCTGGCCTGCATTACACGCCTGGCGGCAAGCGGGTGGGCCTCGACTGCGTTCGAACCCCACATGACGATGAGGTCTGAGTTCAGCACATCTTCGAATGTGTTGGTGGCTGCACCGGAACCGAATGAGAGCGAGAGACCTGCAACGGACGGGCCGTGGCAGATACGTGCACAGTTGTCAACGTTGTTGGTCTGGAAGGCAACACGGGCCCACTTCTGCAGGGCATAGCAGTCCTCGTTGACGGTACGGCACGAGGTGTGGAAACCCAGCGCCTTGGGGCCGCCCTGTTTGTGAGCCTCGCTGAACTTCTTTGTGATCAGGTCAATGGCTTCGTCCCACGAGGCTTCCTCGAACTTGTCGCCCTTCTTGATCAGGGGTTTGGTCAGCCGGCCTTCCTTCTGGACGGTTTCCCAGCAGGTCGTGCCTTTCGGGCAGAGCTTGCCTTCGTTGATCGGGGACCGCTTGAACGGTTCGACACCAACGAGCTCATTTCCCCTGGATACGAGGTTAAGGCCGCAGCCAACCCCGCAGTAGGGACAAGTCGTTGTTGTATATTTAAGAGAATCAGGATTGAGTTCGCTCATCTTCTATCACCATAATTTCACGGGAACTTCACGCCAGAAAATGGCCGGGGCGCCCGTGTATACACAACACGTTATGATGCGTGTCGGCAACCCGCAAAATCTGTTAATTAATTTTGCTTGATTATTGATCTGAGTAAATGTGATATTTATAGATTATGAAAAACATCCTGAAAGTGGAGATTAACTGGGGGTTTGCTTGTGGTCGTGCCCGGTTTACTCCAATTATTTGTGTTTATTACAATCAATTGTTTTTCATAAAATGTTTATTACATTATAGACAACCGTTAATCCATGCAAGCAGTTCACCCTGAAGAGATGCCCGAAGCGCTGAAAGCCAGCATGGACAAAGGCGGGGTACAGCCAGAGCTCCAGAAAGATGTGCTTCGGTTGTCAGAATTCCATACCTACCCGGCACCCGGTGTCCTCATCGGGGCTTTCATGGTGGATTATGCGATGGAGCTGCTCAGGGTGACTGCCGACAGGAAACTCTACGGTGTCTGCGAGACTCCCAAGTGCCTCCCGGATGCCCTGCAGGTAATCGCCCACTGTACAACCGGAAACAACCGGCTCAAAGTTGTGCCTATCGGGAAATTTGCCATTACCCTGAACGCCTCTTCCGATGGCGAAACTGCTGAGGCGGTGAGGGTGTTTGTGGACCTGGAGAAACTCAGGAACTATTCCACGATCAATGTCTGGTATGCCAACAGCCCGGCATATGACAAAGATACTATGAAAGGGCGACTGCAAGACGAGATCTTCCGTGCCGGGCGAAACATTCTCTCCTTTGAACGGGTTCGAGTCATGGTGAAGAAGAAGAAAAAATGGTCCTCGGTCACCTGTCCCTGTTGCGGCGAGACAGTTCCCGATTACCTGATTGAAGGGGATCGCTGTGGTGCCTGCGGATCCATGAAATATTATGAGAAGATATAATCTGGGAAATCCGGCTCACGAACAAATCATACCTTTTTTCATCGGTTAACGACAGGACCTGTATAACGTTCAGAAACCGCTATGCGGGTAAGGGATAAAAAAAGGGATATTTACGGCGTGACGCCGGGTGTTTCTGTTTTCCGGACAGGTTTTTTTATCCAGGCCAGTTCCTTACCCTCGAAGGCAAAGGATTTCATAACAAAAATTTTCAGATCTTTTGGTAACTTCGATGTATCTGCATGGGCCGGCACGATGATTGCATAATCATAGCGCGGTATGGTTCCGTCAAATACCGGCTCCGGGTGGATCAGCTCGTCAATCATATCCAGTGTCACCTCTTTTTTGAACGTGACCAGGATCCTGACAATCTCATGGTATCCGTTGTTCATCCGTTTTACAAGAACAATCGTATCATACCCAGTCCCCTTCTTTTTCAGGGTTATTTTCCAGCCATCAAAGGTCGAGTAGATGTGCTTTATCTCCTGCAATACAAAATCGTGCATAATGTCGGTGCAGATACCCATATGTGATCAGTTAACTTACTTTGTTTAAAAATAAAAATATTATGTTAAATACATTTAACTAACAATGATTCATTTTTACACTTCTTTTAAGGGATATCGTTATCTGATATTTCAAATTGTTACGTGAAAATTCCGGGTCTCAAGAAAAACCGTGAAACAACTTTATTAAACTAAAATAATTAACAAAACCCTTTTATTAACAAGAAAATAATACTCTTTTGCCCAGGAGAACGGGCAGGTCAGGTTAAAAAAAACCGTTTCACGGTATCCGGCATCATGCCACGATGTCTGAACTTGATCTATTCCTCATTTCCCGGATGCGGCCGCTTGTCGTCATAGTATCACACCTATTGCGGCCGCCCCGGCAGTAAAAAAGATGCAGGTTATTCTGCCCGGATGATTGTTCCGGTATTTTTCCCGTTGATTGCTTTTTCGATATTTCCGCGTTTGTGGCAGTTGATGATCCGCACTTCCCGGATATTGACTGCATTTTTAAGTAACTCGACTACCATGGGTTCGAGGACCATGTCTTCTAGATCCATGTCGATCAGTTCCTTTGCCGTGATATCCCGAATGAGCTCGGCATCAGGATTTTTCCGGGGATCCTCGGTATACAGGCCGTCGACATTCTTGCCGATGATACAGTTCTTTGCTCCGAGCACTTCTGCGATCAGGAACGCGCCGGTGTCGGTGCGGTGCGGGGGGATCACTTCGTTCCGCGCCGGATGCTCGTACAGTCCGTACGGCGGTGTTCCGTGAATGACCGGCAGTATGCCGAGTTTCAAGAGCATGGGAAGTTCGAGAAGATCGGTGGTGTGGATCCGCGTCCCGCTGTATTTTGAGAGGAGGATTGAGACCATTATTGCGTTCTGCTCAGAGATCTTTGCCGAGAGCTCGGCAAGGACTCCGGTGGGCATGCCGAGATCCATTCCTATGTCCATGATGTGGCGGACCCGTCCGCCCCCGCCAGTGACGACAAGAAGTTTGTGCTTTTTGGATACCTCCCCGATCTCTTCGCAGAGGGGGTACATCACTTCGCGCCCGTAATCGATTGCACCATGCCCTCCTATCTTGACAATGTTAATGTCAGGGGCAATGCGGATCTGTTCGGATGCTTTCCTCTTTGTCTTCATCATGCCTTTCCGGACAAGGGTCTCACCCTGGAGACCGCTCTCGAGTTCAAACCGCTTTTTCATGATTAGTCTGCCATCTAGCCTATCACCATGCATAGTTATAAGCCCACGTAAACCAGTTGATATATCAGGGCCAGTACTTATCCCGCGAGAAAAAATTCATATGCTCCGGGCTGAAGAATGGCAGGGAGGAAAAGACCATGAAGATCTATGTGCGTGAGCGCCAAAAAGTTGGAGAAGGTGTCGAGTCACCCAAGTATCGCATTGTTGCCGTAACCGGTGGACAGCTCCAGATTGAGGCAACCCATTTCCGGAAATTCGAAGTCGAGCAGATCGCAAAAGATGTTGGCGCAGAAGTCGTGTTCATGAAGCCGGTAGATGATGAACACAAGAAGAAACATTAACTTTTTTCGTCACACCGGTCCATGGCAGGGCCGGTATCAGAGGATTATGCTGTCACGATCGATTGCTAATGCTCTTTATGGGAGTATGTTCAATTATTTCATGAAGTTCATTCATGGCAGCCCTTTCCGTTGATATCCTCTTTGATGCCGCAGTCCGTATCCAGCTGCTGGAGCGGTCGATCACCGTTTCCTTTGCTGATAATACTATAAGGATGAAGTTCCCGACAACACGGCGACTTGCCGAGTTTTTAGATGTCCAGCACTATTACGTACTGCCCTATTTTGCCATGATGGAGCAGGAGGAGCTGGTCACCCGGGCAGAACGGGTGGGAATTTTAACAACCGCAAAAGGCAGCCGGAAAATGATAGCACTTATGCAGGAAAAGTACCGCAAGGAAAGCAGCGAGATCCTGGGCGCGGCAATTTTCGAAGAATTGCTCAAAAAATGCTGAGCTTGCAGCATAATTCACTTTTAATTATTGTTAACAACGTTTCAATGTCAAGAACAAATCATTGAAACCATTTGATAACCAGTTGGTAACCAGATGTTTTTAACCTGTATGAAAAAGAAACATTGAATAGTGTTCTGGCCTACCGGTAATCCGGTTTAACTATGACAAAAAATGTGCATGTTGGATTTATTGCAGCAGTATTTGTTCTGCTGTTCCTTGTGACCTGCTTTGCAGGATGTACGAGCCAGACTACGCCCGCCCCCGCGGCCACCCCTACGGTAGTCGCGACAACAGCCGCACCGCAGACGCTCCTTATCGCAACGACTACGAGCCTGTACGATACCGGCCTCCTCGACTATCTCCAGCCAATATTCGAGAAGAAGTATAATGTCCAGCTCAAGATAACCTCACAGGGAACCGGCAAGGCAATTGAGCTGGCAAAAAATGGTGACGCCGATGTCCTGCTCGTCCACTCACCAAGCCAGGAACTGGCATTCATGAAAGGCGGTTATGGCCTGAACCGGCGCTCGTTTGCCTCAAACTCATTTGTAATTGTAGGCCCGGCAGCGGATCCGGCGGGCATCAAGGATATGACCCCCGAGCTGGCGATGACGACACTCCGGTTGAAAGGCACCAACAAGACCGCAGGTGTTTTCTTCGTATCCCGTGGTGACGGCTCCGGTACTCACTCCGCCGAGAAAAATGTCTGGGCCAAGGCTGGATACAATTACACGACCCAGATCCAGAAGTCCGGGGATTGGTATTTAGAAGCGGGCAAGGGTATGGGAGAGACGCTCCAGATGGCAAACGAGAAAGGTGCATACGTCCTGACCGATGAGGGGACCTTCCTTGCATACAAGAACAATCTCAACCTGGTACCGGTTGTCAGCAAAGGTGCAAGCCTGCTGAACATCTACAGCGTGATGACGGTTTACAACGACAAGCAGCCGGCCGACAAGATCCAGATGGCCAACAATTTCGTCAACTTCCTCATTGATCCGCAGACCCAGACGGAGATCGGCGCCTTTGGTGTCGACAAGTACGGAAAATCCCTCTTCATCCCGATGAGTGTCGAGGTTCCGACCGCAACTGCGGGCTGGGTAGGGGATTACAGCACACCGGCAACAGCGATCGCACCGGCACCTGCTGCAACCACCGTACCGGTAACTACTGCTGCCCCGGCAGCCAGTACAAAATAATTTCACCTTTTTTAAAACGGGAAAAGATTTTCCCCGTCACATCAGGGTTTAATCCAGGACCGAAGGTAATCAGCAGATATCCGGTCCGGACTTCTTCTTAATCCCGTAGGTGATATAGGCAAGAACCATCCCGACAATAAATGCGACGGTCATCGAACTGACCAGGGCGAGTATACCAATGACGCCCGTGATAAGCAGGGAATCGGTCTTAAAACTGTGCCGGCTCATCTCGATCCCGACAAAGACGAGAAGGGCCCCCAGCACGCCGACAGCGATGATGGAGAGGACCTGGGGGGATGAGAAGAAGAGGGCAAGGATGATGAAAATCAGGCCTGCGTAGATATTTGCACCGCCGGTCCGGGCCCCGTACCGGTACTGCCCGGCCATCCCGCCGGCACCATGACACATGGGAAATCCCCCGAACGGGACCGAGAAGATGTTCATAAGACCGATGCTTGTCGAGAATTTCTTTGGCGGGACATCCTTTCCAAAGAGATCTTTTGTCAGGAGGGAAGTGGCAAGGATGGCATTGGAGATGGTAAGAACTACCTGGGGAAGCACCAGTGTCGAGAAAGCGGATGAGAAATCCGCAGGGATGGGTAAAATGAGCTGCGGTGCAGGGATCAGGCTGATAGGGGGAACTCCGTACAGTGCGATTCCCGCAATAAGGCCAACCCCTATTACCACGATCGCTGACAGGTCCGGAATTGAACGATACCGTGCAAGGAGATAAAAGCCCGCGATGATGGCGATGCCAATGATAAAGAACGTGGGATCCTTGACTACGAACCCCAGCGATGAGCGGAACAGGAGCAGGGCAAGTCCGAGTTGTATTCCCCGCACAATGCTCTGCGGCACCCATTTTTCGATGACCGCGAAGAACCGGCCATAGCCGAGCACAAGAAAGATGACCCCGAGTATCAGACCCGCAGCGGCGATCTCCCCGCTGCCGATGGATCCCGCGATCACGATCACTGCCACCGCCTTCATTGGTTCGAGCGGGATAGGCAGCCGGTAATACAGGCCGGTGAGGATGAACCAGATCCCAAAGAAGAGGAGGATATACCGGGCGTTTACATCCGAGACCAGTGCCACGGCAAGAATGAGCGGGATGATTGTCCCGAAATCCCCGAGCGATCCCGCCAGCTCGGAGAGGTTGAATCTCAGTGGAGGTAGGGCTGTGTCGGACACGGATATCAGGGGCTTTACTCATGGGAACAGGATTTTGTCAGTCATTACCGATCTGGCGCAGGTGCTTTGTTAACCAATTTTAAAGAAATTATGCACCTGATATTTTTTATCTAATAGTTGAATGATTCTTTTGTATCTTTATCATTTCCAAACCCGAACGATCCTTGTCCTGCAATTCCCTTTCCCATTGCAAGCTCTTTCACCGGAAGATTATTTTTTATACCTATTTCGCCTTTATCCTGTATAAACGAGGTATTGTGATGAAGACGAATCGTATTTATCTAGCGTTAATTGTCGTTATGCTTATGTTTGCAGGCTTTTCGGCAGTATCTGCTGCTGAGCCGATTGGCGGGAACCAGGGCTGGATTGCCGTGCACTGTAATGTCGATGGAGCAACGGTCTACTTCGATGGTACGTATGAAGGTGTGATATCCTCAGGAGTTCTCACCGTTCCGGTTTACAGCACCGGTACCCCGATAAAATCATTCACCGTGAGCAGCCCCGGGTACACAACCTACAACGGTCCTATCCCCGCCATGCCCGGGAAGGGAGAGACGTTCGATGTGTATGCTACCCTGAATGCAGCTGCACCCACGACTCCTGCAGTTATTGGTGGCGGCCAGGGATGGTACGTTGTCAACTGTAACGTAAATGGTGCAACCGTCTCGTTCGACAACCAGGTTGTTGGCGTGATCACCCAGGGAACATTAACGGTCCCGGTCTATACTACCGGCACACCCTACCAGACCTATACTGTATCGATGAATGGGTACCTGCCCTATACCGCTGCCCTGACAAGTGTCCCCAGCCCGGGACAGTCTGTGACTCTCTATGCAACCCTCAATCCGGCACCAACGGCATCGCCTATCCCGGCACCCACAAAATCACCCCTCCCGTTCTCCCTCATTGTTATCGGACTGGGTATTGCAGGTGTCCTTGCAATCAGGAAGGAACGCTCCTGATTCCTGCGAATTCTTTTTTTTAACGTTCTTTAAAAATGTCTCCTGTTTCCTGACAGCTCCGCGAGCAGCGGGAGATTTTCATGAAACTGCGGAACAATGAACTACGGGCTTTTTTCTTTCCGGCCCGCCGGTAATCGTAAAAAAATCAAAAAAAAAAGAAATCCCTTAGGAGACTGGTTTTTTTGCTGATTTGTCGTTTGCCGCTGGTTTTCCCTGGGCAATAATCTCCTGACGGAATTTTTCGAAATGGAGCTCATCGAGCTGCTCGGACAGGAGCCTTCCGCTCCAGGCACGGCGGTACACCCAGTTGACAATCTTATCAATGGTGGCAAGTACCTCTTCTTCGGTCTCAACCGTCATCAGTTCCCTGCCGATACGGGGATGCCTCCCTCTCCTCCCGCCGACCGTGATAAGAAAATGCCGGTGCTCTGCCTCAATCAGGTCAAAATGGCAGGACTGGATACACACTCCGCAGTCCACGCATTTCGTTTCATCGAGTACCGAGATGCCGTTTTTAATCCGTATCGCCTTTTCCTTGCAGTACTCGACACAGCTTCCGCATCCCGTACAGAGGCGGCCGGATGTCCTGAGGGGCCGGACTCTCCCGATAATCCCGATCTCGTTGAGCATGGGACTGGTGCAGGCATTCGGGCAACCCGACAATGCGATGCGCATCTTGACCGGCATCTCTTTTCCAAACAATTTCTCATCGATCTTTTTTGCAAGGCCGATGGTATCGATATTGGCAAATTTGCAGCGTTCAATGCCCGGGCATGCGATGATGTTTACAATCTCGTCCCGTTCCGAACCGACCGGGGTTCCGTTCTTTGCAAGTGCTTTTTCAACTTTTTTTAACAGGGCCGGATTGACATGCGGGATCTCCAAAGTCTGGCGGGTGGTGCAGTGAACCGTACCCGTCCCGTATTTTTTCGCGATGGTTGCGATCCCCCGTAATTGTTCGACCGAATAAACACCCGCCGGGGCCCTGATGCGAATGGTGCAGAAGTCTGCATTCCGTTCGGTGATGACGCCCCCTTTCATATGAATGCCAAAATTCGTGCGCATTGATCAGTAATGGTAAAATCGGGTAATTAATGCTGATGTGTTGACATGAACCCTGCGCAGAGCAGATGCAGGGCAGTTCCTGTTTTTATAAAAACTGACGAAACCTTAACAACCTTTCCTGCCGAAAATATTGGCACTATGTGGAAGGCAGTGGAGATCGATGCGTGGATCGCGGGAAGGCAGTCAAGCCTCGAGGATGTCCGGGCCACCGTAACAGAGATCATCGGCCGCGTGCAGAACGAAGGGGATGCTGCACTTATTGATCTGGCAAAGAAGCACTGTGCGTTGACCGATGTAACCGTGTCGGATGATGAGCGCGAGGATGCCTATGAGCAGGTTGATGCGAAGATCATCGAGAGCCTGATCGAGGCCCATGCCCGCATCGAACGCTTCCACGAACTCCAGAAGCCCCGCGACCTCTGGCTGCAGGAGATGGAACCGGGTATCGTGCTCGGTGTCAAGACCACGCCCTTAAACCGTGTCGGGCTCTACATTCCCGGAGGCCGGGCCGCATACCCGTCATCCGCTCTTATGTGTGCGGTACCCGCCCGGGTTGCCGGGGTAAAGGAGATCTGCGCCTGCTCCCCGCCCCCGATCAAGCCATTAACGCTTGTTGCACTGGACATTGCCGGTGTCACCGAGATCTATAATGCCGGTGGCGCACAGGCAGTTGCCGCGATGGCGCTCGGAACCCAATCCATCCGGCCCGTGCAGAAGATTGTCGGGCCCGGCAACGTGTATGTCACGCTGGCAAAGATGATGCTCCGCGAAAAGGTGGAGATCGATTTCCCGGCCGGCCCCAGCGAGATTGGGATCATTGCCGATGCAACCGCCGATCCCCGTATCGTTGCTGCCGACATCCTTGCCCAGTCCGAGCATGACCCCAATGCTGCCTGTATCCTGATCACGACCGATAAGGCCCTCCCGGCAAAAGTCGGCCGCGAGATAGAAGCGATGACAAAGGTTGCCCCCCGGAAAGAGATCATCGAACAGTCGCTTAACAACTCCGGGTATTTCATTGCCGACACGATGGAAGAAGCGATCTTTGCATCGGATGCTGTTGCTCCTGAACACCTCTCGATACAGGTTGCCGACCCCTTATCCGTTGTCACGAGAGTGAAGAACGCCGGGGCAATCTTTGTCGGGCGCTACTCGGCAGTTGCCTGCGGGGATTATGCCGTGGGGACCAACCACTGCCTCCCCACCGCAGGGTATGCAAAGACCTATTCCGGTCTTGACGTGAACCATTTCTGCAAGACCGCATCGGTCGAGATCCTTGACCGGGACGGGCTTGAGACGATTGGCGATATCGTTGAGACGATTGCCGATGCAGAAGGCCTTCACGCCCATGCAGAATCCGTGCGGGTGCGCAGGGATTTCGGCCGGAAAGGCTGCTAAAAAACGATACGTCAATATTTTTTTTGTTTTCATCATTTCAAGAGAACCCTGTTATTGCGATGGTTCCCGCATCAGTGCATCTCTGAAGTACGGCAGGGCAATACGGTTTTTCCAGCAACGTTGACATCGCTCCGGACAAATGATCGGCGCAGATTACATTTGTCCCTCACTGACCCACCTTCGCTCACCACAACGATCTTGAGTCTCATACACTCCGTAAAATGCAGTAAATCCGGCCCGAAAATCAATGGGGGTGATGGGGGGTCAGTGAGGGACATTTGTTGTAAATGATTCGTACACTGCAGAAAAATTTGAAAAATTACGAAGACACTCTTTCATATCTCACCGTTCCGTGCAGGAACAAATGTCCCTCACTGACCCCCATCTATTCCGTTTGGGATCAACCGGATGAGTAGCTCCCGGGTCGCCGCGGGGGCGCCCGGTCAAAGGTGGCGGGAGCATCGCTATTGGGGTATGGAGGTATCAGTCTCTATGAATGAACAAAGAAAAAAGCGGTCAATAAAAAATATTAAAAAAAAATCTCTATTCCCGCCGCATACCCCGATATCCCAGCAAAATAACCCCGGCAATCACCAGTGCCACAACCGGCATACCGGGTCCGAGCGGTGCTTCACCGGGTGGTGCATCTGATGGATGAAAAACGATCTCGGTTGTGGCATACTCATTCCTGTCATAGCGGAGCCGGTCAACCGGGGAACTGACAACATATACGATATAGGAACCGGGCTTGAGGTTGCCGAGAATGACCGCTGTGTCCCAGGTATAGGACCAGGTGCCGTTCTCAAGATGCACCGGGGCCGTTGTGAACAATCCGCGACCGGCAGGGATATTGAGATTATCGAGTGTCACCCCCCGGGGATCGAGATCCGGGCCGGTTACAAAGAGATACGCGGCAATCGTTTTCATACCGGTTACTGATCCGCTGAGCGTGATCACATCCCCGATATGCGCCTCGTTCTCGGAGGCATTGAGGGTGAGTGTCACGGCTCCTGTGGCAGGGACCAGTGCGCACAGCAGGATTGCGGCAAGGATGAACAGGAGATGTGCCCGGCGCATGCCGGAATGGTGTGCTGTTAAAGCGTAAAACATTGTCTTTTCCGGTAATGGAATCAGAACCTGACCACCATCACCGCCTCTTCTTCTTTTTTTAAGTCGCCCTTGAGATGTTCGGCATCGAAGTCATAAGCATCTCCGGGCTTATAGTCCTCGTAGAGCTCGCATTTGTCCAGCACATCGACAAATTCTTTTAAGAATATCCGGGGGATTACGTCAATCCGTCCCCCGAAACGCGTAGTGATCTTTTTGATCATGGCCCGGATAAAGCGGTGCGAGACCCGTTCGCGATCCGGTTCCGTGTATGCCTGGGCATAAACATCCACAACCTTGAGCGCCACCAGTTCGAGTTTTGAGGTATCGAACTTCTCCAGCAGGATCTGCGGCTGGCGGGGGTTGCGATAGGCATCGTTCTGCACCACGCTGATCCGGTCATAGAGCGGAGGGACGGAACGGATCCCGCGGGAACCGTCATACATGGCGGGCGTGCCGGTAAAGAGGAAGAAGCAGCGCGGCATATCGCCCCGGTCGAGGGCATCGATGATCTGCACGAGCGTGTGGTAACCCTTCTCCCGCTGGCTGCGCTGGAGCCCCTGCGTGGTCTCCATTTCGTCGACCGCAATCGCAATCCCGTTGTATCCCGCCCCGTGAATGATTGAGACCAGGCCCCGCAGGAAGAGAAACGCGATGGTGTCATCGATCTCGCCCTTGATCCCCGCTTTCTGCTTGAAGTCCCGCCCGATATTCGGTTCGCCGGCAATCCAGCCGAGTGCTGCCTGTGCCAGCTGGAAGTCGCCGGCATTGTTCGCCCGGTAATAGGTGCGCAGTGCCGCTGCAAGTGCGGTGTTGACCTCGCTGATACCGCTGAGTGCCGTTTCGATCTCCCGCTCGGTGGCCTCTTCAAGGGCAGCATCTTCAAGACCGCTTCCGCTCACGGAAAGCAGACGCTCTTCGATGGCAAAGAGCCAGTTGTCGAGAATTGTCTTGATCGCATGCTCTTCATTGCCGGTGCGGAGGTTGGCACAGACCTGCTGGTAGATTCCCTTGATCTTGTAGAGCGGGGTGGAGGACGATATGATCACATGCGAGGTGACAAACCCCTTGGTGCGGGCGATCTCAAGTGCCCGGGCAACCAGAAATGTCTTACCGCTCCCGTACTCGCCCCGGATAAACTTGAGATCCCCGCCGCTCTGGGCCACGTAATCCAGTTGTTTGCTGATCACACCCTCTTCAACATCGAGGCCGACAGCGATCCGTTCAAGCCCGCTCGCAGGAACCGTGCCCCTGCGTAACGCATTGATGATGTTGATGCTCTCGAGCCGGCGCTGGTCCATCCGTTCAGGTTCCGGTAAATTCATAGCCCTCTCCATCCTCCCCAACTCCTTTCTTTGCGATCAGTAACAATCCCTGTGCTTCTGCTTTCTGGATCAGGCGGTTGACGATCCCAACCACCCTGCGGGTTCCCAGCACTTTTCTCAAGTCCATCTCGCTTGCCATCCGGTGCAGCCGGATGAACTCAAGGATCTTTGCCTCCTGTTCCGTAAGGCCGAGCTGGTCCGTGATCACCTGCGCGGGAGGACCCGCTGCTGCCCGTTTTTTTACCCGCGGCACATTCATAATCGGGCGATCGGCTGCTGATTTCTCCTTGCAGGCCCGGATCAGGCTGAGGAAATCCTCAAGGTGAATGGCCCGGGTATGGGCTGGCATCACGTCCATCCCGCTCAGGCAGCAATATTTGCACCCCGCATAATCCTGCTCTTCGTGAGCATTGGTCCCGGCAATGAAATACGTCATTGCAAGGAGTTCAAGGCCTTCGGAATTCAGCGTAGCCCGCCGGGCTTCGAGTTTTGCAAGCAGCTGCTCCATCAGCCGCTTTAAGCGGTGCATAGTGCCGGTCTTATCCACGATCACAGTGGCAACCCGGCTCAGGTCAGCGCTTTTTTTCACGTTCGATAGAATGTAGAGCATCACTTTCTCGCATTCGCGTCCTTCACCGTGTGCATCGAGGAACTGCGCATAGGAAAGCCCACCCGTAAGGAAGTCTGCCCGGTACGCCCGGTAATACCAGGACCGGGCTTCTGCGGCATCACCGGCATCTTCGAATAACAGGGCGGTTTCGAGCAGGCTGGCAACGTTCACATCCTGCGAAACGTGATTCAGGAATCTCAGCTTTGCTTCTTCTGCAGGTACCCACGCGGTGAGGTGCCGGCGGTACCTGCTCACGATCGTCCGGAGCAGGTCCAGGTCATTCTTTGTTGCCAGTTCATCGCGGATCAACTGCTCATATGCAGCAAGGGCATCTTTTTTCCTCTCTTCTGTATCAGCCCGGATGGCCAGCAGATCGCAGACAAGAAGGCGGTATACCGGCCGGGGCGAGCGCTCTGCCAGCGCCCGTGCGGCACCGAGCGCATCCTCAGTTTTCCCATGTGTCTGCAGGAGCAGCACATAGTCAAAGTGGATCTCGCAATCCGTATCGGAACCGATGTGATCGGTATAGGCCTCAAATGAAGCCTGCACATCGTAACAGGAGAGAGCTGACAGGTATTTCCTCAGGACTGCGGGATCCCGGGTCTCTTTGTAGATCCGGTTCGCAGACTCCGCTGCTGCAGGGAAATTTCCGGTCCTGACCAGTGCATCCACATATTCATGGCCCGGCGCAGTCCCGCCCCCCAGTATGTCATGTGTGGTGAGTGCCTCTTCTGCCTCGCCAATTCCCAGGAGTGCCTGCATCAAGTGCCGGACATCTTCCTGTTTTCTTCCTGTCTGCACGAGCCGTTTGAAGACGGGCAGTGCTGCACGGTAATCCTTGTGGCCGAGAAGATATTCCGCATAACTCCGCAGGGCGTCCTGGTTGGAGGGATCGAGGTGGACGGCTGTTGCGTACTCCGCAATCGCGCCTTCGTCACTACGGGCTTCGAGCACTTTTGCCAGGTAACTGTGCACATAGGAAGAGTCCGGCATCTTCTGTGCCAGGTCCCGGAAAAATACCTCTGCATCGTCAAGTCTCCCCATGTAATAGAGGTTGGTTGCGGCAAGGACGTCGATCGCAGAATCCTTCCCGGACTCAAGGAGAAGGGAGCAAACCTGACCGGATTCGATATACCGGCCGTCTTCAAAAAGCCGGAACGCCTCTTTCTTCTGCTCTTCCCGGGATAATGGAATCATACGTTTCCTGAACCGAACCGGATCGCAAAAAGCCCCTTAAGCATCCGGAACATGTCCCGCTTCTGTACCCGCGAGTCCCCCTGGTTCTGCCAGATGATGGGAACTTCAGTTATGCTGTATCCTGCACGCTGCAGCCGCCAGAGCAGTTCGACATCGAACTCGAATCCCCGCGACGTCATCTGTGGCAAAACCGTATCGATTGCGGTTTTCCTGAATACCTTTGCCCCGCATTGCGTGTCATTGAAGGTGAGCCCGAAGAGCATCCGTATCAGGAGATTAAATGCCCGGCTCTCCATCCTGCGCATAAATCCCTGTCTCACGCGAAGTGTTGAACCCGGCACCCAGCGTGAACCGATCGCACAGTCGGAATCAGCAAGCCGGGAGAAAAGCCGGATCATCTCACCGATACTTGTAGATCCATCCGCATCGAAGTACCCCACCAGCGGCGCCCGTGCGGCATTGAGTCCTTCGATCACGCCGCCTCCCTTTCCCAGCCGGTGATCGAAAACGAGACAGCGGATCGTGAGATCCTTCCGGTTATCTGCGATCCTGCTGACACAATCAGCAGTCCTGTCGGTCCCGTCACAGACTACGATAAGTTCGCCGTCAAACACTGATATCTCATCAAAGAGGGACTGGATCCGGTTCTCCTCATTGTATGCGGGAATGACGAGACTGAACGATACGCCGGGATTGGTCATGACGGGCTTGCTCCAGGTAATAAAGATGTACAGGTGAAGAGTGTTACGCTATTGTATCGTATGCTTAAGCGGACTCTTCCGTAGCAACCGGTTTATTGTACTATATTCGTGGGCAGAGTGTCCCAATAACGTTACTGGTGTTTGAGCAGGTGCTGGCCAAGCACCGTTGTGGGGCGATATTTTTCTGCCATATGGAGCGCGGTTTTCCGGAGTTCGTGGTGTTCGGCAAGGCAACTTTCGGGTGGCGGACTTTTTCGGAGGATGGCTGATGTGTTCTCGGTGATCTGGATAAGTTCTGTTGCGATGACCGCATTGAGCCAGATGAGGTCGGCAAGCATCTCTTTTGTTTCAGGGTCCTGCATGGTGAATAGGTAAGTCCAACCATCATTATTAAGCAACCGGCTTTTCGACAAAGGCATATTCTTAATCTGTGTCCGGATAAATTCTCATACGAGAATCATGTCCTATCTTGAAAATATCCGGCAGCAGGGCCGGAATGCCAACCCGTTCTTTTGCCAGATGGGGATCGATATCGTCAGCTATGATGCAGGAACGGCAGTACTGAAAATGCAGGTCCGGCCCGACATGCTCAACGGGGTCGGCTGGCTCCAGGGTGGCATGCTCGTGGCGCTTGCCGATGAAGCGATTGCACTGGCTCTCTATACCCTGCTTAAAGAGAACGAAGGGATTGCCACCATCTCCGAGTCCACCAGTTTTGTCAAAGGGGTACGGGAGGGTGTGATCGTTGCCGAGGCAAAGGTGATCAAGAAGGGCAGGCGTGTTGCTTTTGCCGAGGCCGAAGTATTCCTGGAAAATGGCGAAAAGACGATGCTTTCCCGGACTTCGGCTGCCTTTGCCGTGACGGCAAAAGAATAAAAAAAGATTATTCCTTCTTATTTTGGGTCTTCTTCTCTTCTGGTTTTACTTCCGGTTTTCTGAATTTGATATACCAGACAGCGCCAATCGCGACAATGATTACCAGGGCAACGACCACCATCATGGTTGTCTGCGAGGCAGAGGCTGCTCCTTTCTGTGCAGCGGCAAGGCCGGCTGTTGCATCGCGGTTGCCGGGATCCGTTTCAAGGGCTTTGGTATAGGAATCCACTGCTGCGGTGTAATCTCCCATCTTTGAGAGCGTGTCGCCTTTGTTGATCAGGGCAGTTGTATAACCCGTCTCAAACTTGATGGCGTTGTTGTAGGCTGCGAGTGCGTCCTGATACTTTCCAAGATTATAGTTTGCATAGCCCTTGTTGTTCCAGAGCATCTTGTCCTCGGGATAGAGCGCGAGGCCCTGGTCAAAGGTCTGGATGGCATCATCATATTTTTTGAGCTGGATCTGTGCATAGCCCTTGTCGCGATAGGTGTACAGCAGGGCATCGGACATCTTGATCATGGAGGTGTTGGCTGCGAGCGCCTGGTCAAATGTTTCAATCGCCCTGGTATAGTCATTCGTGTTGAGGAGCACTTCCGCCCGGTTATAGAGGGTGGTTGCCTCGTCCTTCGGTGCATCGGCGTTTGGAGTTTCGTCCGCTGCGAGCACCGGCGGGATGAAGCAGGCAATCAATGCAAAGATTGCCAGGATATGAATAATCTGCCTGAAGTTCATAGCTACTCAGTGAGATGTTTTCGCAAATTAATCTTACTTAAACCATTGCCCGGTACCGGTGCAGATTACGCCAGCGGGAAAAGCCTGGTTTTATCCCGTTGCATTCAAGGAAGATAACACTATTAGGATTGTGAGTCAAATATAATGCAATCGGGGAGATTTTCGTGAAGTACATCATTATTACCGGCGGTGTGATGAGCGGTCTGGGCAAGGGCATTACCGCAGCATCAGTGGGACGGATTTTGCAGAACCGTGGCTACCGGGTCACAGCAGTCAAGATAGATCCCTACTTAAATATCGATGCGGGGACGATGAACCCGGCCCAGCACGGCGAAGTGTTCGTGCTCAAGGATGGCAGCGAAGTTGACCTTGACCTCGGCAACTACGAGCGGTTTTTAGACATTGAGTTGACCGCTGCTCACAATATTACTACCGGCAAGGTGTACCGGACGGTCATCGACAAGGAACGCCGCGGCGATTTCCTCGGCGAGACCGTGCAGATCATCCCCCACATCACCGACCAGATCAAGACCTGCATCCGGCAGGCCGCAGAAGAGGAGTTCCCGGATGGCACAAAAGCGGATATCTGCCTTGTGGAAGTTGGCGGCACGGTTGGTGATATCGAGAGCATGCCATTCTTAGAAGCAGTCCGCCAGATGCACGGCGAACTTCCCGAACACGATATCGTGCTCATCCACGTCACCCTGATTCCCGAAGATACGATGGGCGACATGAAGACCAAGCCCACCCAGCACTCGGTAAAAGCCCTGCGTGAACTCGGTCTTCATGCAGACATTATTGTCGGCAGGAGCGAGAACCCGATAAGTGCCGGTACAAAACGCAAGATATCCGCTTTCTGCGATCTCCCCCAGAAAGCTGTTATCTCTGCGGCAACCGCCCCGGATACGTACGCTGTCCCGATGGAGATGGAAAAGGAAGGCATTGCCGATGTGCTCTCCGCTCATCTCGGGCTCGATAAGAAAGAGGTCGACACCAGCTGGTACCGGGTGGTAAACAAGGAATATACCAACCGCGTGACAGTTGCAATCGTCAGCAAGTACGGCATCGAGGATGTCTATATCAGCATCAAGGAATCGCTCAAGCACGCAGGTCGTTCACTCTCCACTGAAGTGAAGATTGCCTGGCTGGATGCAGAACGCTATGAGCGGTGCCATCTCAAGGACTATGACGGCATCCTGATTCCCGGTGGGTTCGGGAAACGGGGCATTGAGGGCAAGATCGAAGCGATCCAGTTTGCCCGCGAGAACAAGGTGCCATTCCTCGGGCTCTGTCTCGGGTTCCAGCTGGCAACCGTGGAGTACGCCCGTCACGTGGCAGGTTTTGCCGATGCCACGAGCGAGGAGTTCGGCGAAGGCACCCACGTGATCGGGCTTCTGCCGGAACAGGAAGGTGTCAACGAACTCGGCGGGACCATGCGGCTGGGGAATTACACTGCAGATATCCGTGACGGCACGCTGGCAATGAAACTCTATAAGGAAAAGCAGGTTACCGAACGCCACCGGCACCGGTATGAAGTGAACCCGAAGTATATCGGGGACCTGGAGAAGGCAGGGCTCGTCTTTTCGGCAACCAATAAGAACCGGATGGAGTGCCTCGAACTTCCCGATCACCCGTTCTTCTTTGCCACGCAGTTCCACCCGGAGTTCCGGTCCCGGCCAACCCACCCGTCTCCCCCGTATCTCGGGTTTGTTGAGGCGTGCAGGGCAAACAAGAGGACAACTTAAAGGAGCAAAAGAATGGTCAATACAGAGAAATTCATTGCCAAATCCATTGCAGAGATCAAGACCGCAGCCGGTAATGATAAGGTGGTCATGGCCCTGTCGGGCGGCGTGGACAGCTCGGTCTGTGCGGTACTTGCGGCCCGTGCGATTGGCGACAATCTCATCCCTATCTATATCGATACCGGCCTGATGCGCAAAGGTGAGACCGAACGAATCCGGACGCTCTTTAGCGATATCCATCTCCAGATAGTCGATGCCAGTGATGAATTCCTTACATCGCTCAAGGGAATCACCGATCCCGAAGCCAAGCGGATGGCAATCGGCGAGCGGTTCATCCGGGTCTTCGAGCGCGAGGCAAAGAAGGTAGGGGCAAAATGCCTGTTGCAGGGCACCATCTACCCGGACCGCATCGAGAGCGAGGGCGGGATCAAGAGCCACCACAACGTGGGCGGTATGCCGCTGCACATGGAGTTCACGAAAGTGATCGAACCGATCCGCGACCTCTATAAGGATGAAGTGCGGGAAGTTGCCGGAGCCCTTGGTATGCCAAAGGAGATCCAGCACCGGATGCCATTCCCCGGCCCCGGGCTTGCGGTTCGTATCATCGGGGATATCACGAAAGAAAAAGTGGAGATCATCCGCGAGGCAAACTGGATCGTAGAAGACGAACTGGTCGAGAAGTACCGGCCCTGGCAGTGCTTTGCTGCACTCATTGGCCTTGGCACCGGGGTCAAAGGCGACAACCGGATCCACGGGTGGATCGTTGCGGTACGGGCCGTGAACTCCCGGGACGGAATGACGGCAGACCCGCTCGATATCCCCTTTGAGCACCTGGTGAGAATCGGCTCGAGAATTACAGCCGACATTCCCCGGGTTGCAAGAGTTGTCTATGATATCACGGCAAAACCGCCGGCAACCATTGAATATGAATAACGTGGAACAAAAACAAAGAAAGATCAAACAAAATCAACCAACAAAGAATTGTGATAAAAATGGAAACTACAAGCCAGTTCAAAGCCCTCGATGAACGCTACTTTATGCCTGCGTTCTCGCGGGACATGGCAATCGTCAAGGGCGAGGGATCAACCGTCTGGGATGCAGAAGGAAAACAGTATCTCGACTGTGTCGCAGGCATTGCAGTCTGCAGCACCGGGCACTGCCACCCGGCCGTGGTAAAAGCGATCTGTGACCAGGCACACCAGCTGATCCACTGCTCGAACCTCTATTACGTGCCGCACCAGGGGGATCTCGCAAAGAAACTCGTAGAAATTACGGGAATGCACAAAGCGTTTTTCTCCAACTCGGGAGCAGAAGCAACCGACGGGGCACTCAAGCTGGCCCGGGTCCGGACCGGAAGGAAGAAATTTGTTGCCTTTACCCATGGGTTCCACGGACGTACCGTAGGTTCACTCAGCGTTACACACAAGCCTGCCATCCGCGAGCCGTTCGAACCGCTCGGTATGGTCAAGACCTTTGTCGAATGGGGTGATCTTGACGCGCTGAAAAAGGTCGTGGACAAGGATACCGCCGGGGTCATCTTCGAACCGATCCAGGGTGAAGCAGGGGTTATCATCCCGCCCGACAGTTTCATTGAAGGCATCCGTGAAATCTGCGATGATGCCGGCGCTCTCATGATCGCCGATGAAGTCCAGACCGGCATGGGACGTACCGGTAAATGGCTTGCCATGCAGCACACCAAGGTGCAGGCCGATATTGTCACGCTCGCAAAAGGGATTGCGAGCGGGTTTCCCATGGGCGCACTTGTTGCCCGCGAAGACCTTGAGTTCAAAAAGAGCGAGCACGGGAGCACGTTTGCCGGTGGACCGCTTGCCTGTGCAGCAGCGCTTGCCACCATCGGTGTGATCGAGAAGATCCTTCCGGATGTTTCCCGGAAAGGCGAGCGGTTCGGCAAGGGTCTGGTTCAGTTGAACCCCCGTGTCCGCGGGCTGATGATCGGTATGACCATTGGCGACAAATGCCCGGATGTCCAGAAGAAATGTGCTGAAAATGGTGTGCTGGTCAACTGTGCAGCAGACGGGAACCTGCGTCTTGTCCCGCCGCTGGTGATTACCGATACCGAGATCGACCGCGTGGTCGGAGTGATCAATGGAGCACTTGGTTAGATCCTGCTATAAAAAAAAGAGCGGCTATGTCTTTGCCAAAAAAGCGGAGGATATCGCCCGCGAGTACGGGATAAGTAAGATTGCCCGGCTTGCCAGCAATGAGAATCCCGAACCTCTCTCTCCCGCTGCATTAGCCGCAGCTGAAGAGGCGCTGCGGACCGTCAACCGGTATCCCGATGAGCGGGTCAACATCCTGATGAATGCCCTGCGGGCATATTACGGCGACTATCACTTTGTTACCGGTGTCGGGATGGATGGCGTGATCGAGACGATCATCCGCACACTTGTCGAACCCGGAGAGACGGTGGCCATCTCCACCCCGACTTTTTCCTTCTATGCACTTGCGGCAATGGGCCAGGGTGCGGAAGTAATTACGATACCTCGGGAAGCGGATTTCTCGGTTGATTGCGGGAAACTGATTGAGGCTGCCAAAGAGGCAAAGATTACCGTTCTCTGTTCTCCCAATAATCCCACGGGAAATGCAACCTCTGTTGAAGCGGTTGCCGAGATCCTCGAGGGAATCGAAGGTCTTCTCTTCTTAGACAATGCCTATATCGAGTTCTCCGGTATCGACTATCTCCCCCTCATGAAAAAACACGAGAACCTTGTCTTAGGAAGGACATTTTCCAAGGTTTACTCTCTCGCCGGGCTCCGGATAGGGTATGCCTTCACCCCGCGCTGGCTTCCTCCCTGGTACCAGCGGGCCGGTACACCGTTTACCGTCAATTCGGTATCGGCAGCAGCGGCAGCAGCGGCATTGCCGGACAAGGAACGTGCAGAACGGTATATCGCGCAGGTGAAGCGGTGGCGCACCCGGTTTGCCGATGAGGTGAAGTACCCGGTGCTCCCTTCGGACGCGAACTTTGTCATGATCGATGTCGCACCTCACAAGAGCGATGCCATGGTCGAAAGCCTTGCAAGGAAAGGCGTTGTCGTCCGCTCGTGCAGGAGCTTTGCCGGTCTGCCCGACCACTACATCCGCGTGAGTGTCGGTGAGGACTGGGAGAACGAGTTATTCGTACAGGAGATCAACAAACTATGATGTGTGGCATCACCGGCACCCCGGGCACCGGCAAATCGCTTATCGGCGATGAGCTTGCCCGGCGGGGGCACACGGTTGTCCACCTGACCGCAACCGTAGGCCCCTATGTGATCGGCGATGATGAGGAGCGCGATGCACAAGTTATTGATGTGGATCGCTGGGCAGATGAGTTTGTCCCCGTCAACGGTTTTGTCGAGGGACATATCGCCCACCTGCTCCCTTGCGACAAGATTGTTGTTCTCCGCTGCCGACCCGATGAGCTGAAAAAACGGCTCGCCCAGCGGAAGTACCGGGAGATGAAGATCCGGGAGAACGCTGAAGCCGAGGCACTCGATGTCTGCCTCATCGAGACCGCAGATGAGTTTGAACCCTCGCAGATCTTTGAACTGGACACCACCGGCCAGGATGCCGCGTATTGTGCCGACCGGATCGAGGGATTTTACCGGGGAGAGATTCCCGCAGACTTCGGCCACCTCGACTGGTCGGAATTCCTGGAGATCTAAAACCATGACGCTCGACCAGTACCGTTCCCATGTAAAAGTATACTTTGATCCGCTCGTTGCCATTGCAATCCGGTGCCGGCTCACCCCGAACTTCTTTACGATCGCCGCCCTGATTGCTTCGGCCGCAGCTGGTATCCTGTTTTACCTGCGGCTCGAACTCTGGGGCGTTTTAGCCGTTGCCCTCAATGCATTCTGCGACTCGATGGACGGTGCGGTCGCCCGTGAGATGAAGTGCCAGAGCAAACGCGGGGACTTCCTCGATCATGCGGTGGACCGGTACGCGGATATCTTCATCATCACCGGTATCTTTGCCAGCGGCATGGTCCCGTGGCCAATCGGCGTGCTGGCACTCACCGGGGTCCTGATGTCATCCTATCTTGGCACGCAGGCACAGGCCGTGGGTGTCGGGCGCTATTACGGCGGGCTGCTGGGCAGGGCGGACCGGCTCGTCCTGATCATGGCAGTCGGCATTATTAATCTCGTTGCACCGATGATCTTCTTCGGGCTCGGCTGGTTCGGCTGGTTGTTGCTGTTCTTTGGTATATTCGGGCATATCACCGCGTTCCAGCGGTTTGCGTATGTGTGGGCGAAGGTGGAGTGATCTCTCCTTTTTTTGTTTACCCTCATAGCAATTTTCTCCTTTTTTCTCCTGACCCGTGAAGTTCTTCACCCTCTCCATCTGGTTTAATACGTGCCACAACGGATCATTTTTCTGTATGAATACATACGCACCAGCACTCATTTTCATCTGCATTGCTGCAGTCCTGCTTGCGGGCTGCACATCCCCCTCATCAACTCCGGTGGTGGAAGTCACCCCCACGATTCCCCCGACAACACCCTTACCGGCCGTCCCCGTTGATGACCAGACCTGCACAATTGATTCCGACTGTGTCCCGGCCCAGTGCTGCCACCCGACCGGTTGCGTCAGACAGGCAGCAAAACCTGACTGTACTGCTGCGCTCTGCACCATGAGCTGCGAAGGACCCCTTGACTGCGGCGCCGGCAGTTGCGGGTGCACGAATGGGAGATGCTCCGTAATACAGGCACAGCCCACAACGCCATCGCTCATTACTAAGACCTCGGTCACGCTCACCGCAAGTCCGCAGCGTTACTCCCCCATCATGTCATCCACCCCGGGGATAGGTATCACGGTCGATGCCAATGGTTTTGATGCAGCCCGATCCCGGTTCGCATGGAATGCCACGTACGGTAAGTTTTACTCGTGGGGCCCGGTAAATTACACCGTAGATGAGATAGGAAATACGGCCATCAATCATGGCGAGAAACTCTACTGGTCGTTTACCGAACAGCCTGCATCAACCATTGAGCCGGTGATCATTACGGTCACGGCCACCGATACAACAACGGGCAGACTGCTGGGAAGCTCGAATATCGTCCTGCAATGGGATGGCAATAACGCGGTCATGTTACGGGATACCCGGTAAGAACATATTTTTCCGTTTTCTCCCCGTTATCGCATACATCGGACGATCAGATCATAAAAAAGGATCCCGGCAGTTCCCACGCATCCGATGGATACACATAAAATGGATGCAGGTTAATCTGTTTTATCATCTGGTGATGAAGTCCACCATCAATCGCCCGAACAGGGCCGATGACTTCTGTTTTACCGGCACCGGTATCCGCATTGTTTTTGATCCCATCAAAAACATATCATTGCCGTCGTAAAATCACAATGGATGGAACAATTAAGAGCGAGGTTAACAATGTCACAACAACTCGGGGGACAACCCATTATAATTCTCAGGGAAGGATCAACGACGACCCACGGACAGGACGCCCAGAACAGTAATTTTGCCGCTGCACGAGCCGTTGCTACTGCAGTCCAGTCAACCCTTGGCCCCCGGGGCATGGACAAGATGCTCGTCGATGGTATTGGGGATATTACCATCACCAACGACGGGGTCACTATCTTAAAGGAGCTCGATATAGATCACCCGGCCGCAAAGATGATGGTCGAGATCGCAAAGACGCAGGATGCTGAAGTCGGCGATGGAACGACAACATCCGTAGTCATTGCCGGCGAACTCTTAAAGAACGCCGAAGCACTGCTCAAACAGGGTGTCCACCCGACCAGTATCGCCGAGGGTTACCGGATGGCCGCATCGAAGTCGCTCGAGCTGCTCGATAAATACGCCATCACCGTCAAGCCAACCGATACCGCGATACTCAAGAAGATCGCAGAGACTGCACTCACCGGCAAGAACTCCGAAGTGGCAAAAGGCCACCTCTGCGATATCATTGTCAGGGCAATCTCCTTCGTCACCGATGCTGACGGTAAAGCCGATCTTGCCCACATCAACGTGGAAAAGAAGGTTGGCGGCTCGGTGGATGACTCGGCCCTTGTCGAGGGCATGGTCATCAGTAAGGAACGTGCAAACCCGGGCATGCCCAAGCTCGTCAAGGATGCAAAGATCCTGCTCCTCAATGCAGCCCTTGAATACAAAAAGACCGAAGTGAACGCAAAGATCAACATCTCCTCACCCGGGCAGGCACAGGCATTCCTCGATGGAGAGGAACAGATGGTCCACGACATGGTGGACAAGGTCATCAAGAGCAAGGCAAACGTTGTCATCTGCCAGAAAGGCATTGACGATGTTGCCCAGCACTACCTGACAAAGGCCGGTATCCTTGCCGTCCGCAGGGTAAAAAAGAGCGATGTTGAGAACCTTGCCCGTGCAACGGGTGCAAGTATCGTCAACAGCGTGGATACAATCACGGCAAAGGATCTCGGCATGGCCGGCCTTGTCGAAGAGAAAACTATCTCGAACGACGATATGATCTATATCTCGAAATGCAAAAACCCCAAAGCGGTCTCCATCATTGTCCGTGGGGGAACCGAGCATGTGGTTGATGAACTCGAGCGGGCAATCCACGATGCCCTCATGGTCGTCAGTGTCGTAGTTTCCGGCAAAAAGATTGTGCCCGGCGGCGGTGCTCCTGAAACCGAACTCTCGTTAAGACTCCGCCAGTATGCCTCAACCATTGGTGGCCGCAACCAGCTTGCCATCGAATCCTTTGCAAGCGCAATGGAGATCATCCCCCTCGTTCTTGCCGAGAATGCAGGGCTTAATCCGATCGATATGTTAGTCGACCTCCGTGCAGCCCATGAATCGGGCAAGAAGACCTACGGGATTGATATCAGTGCCGGCAAACCTGCTGACATGCTCAAGGCAGGAGTCGTAGAACCCCTGCGGGTAAAGACCCAGGCAATCTCCAGCGCTGCGGAGGCAGCAGTCATGATCCTCCGCATTGACGACGTCATTGCATCGTCCCAGTCCGGTGCCCCGGGCGGTATGGGCGGTATGCCCCCCGGCATGGGTGGAATGCCACCCGGCATGGGCGGCTATTAAAACAATAATTTTCTTTCTTTTTTTAATTGGGTGATATCCCGAATTGTAGTTCGTTTGAATTCTGTTTGAAAAGTACATAAACCGTGAGTTCGGTGATTGAAAAATAAAAATTCATTACTATTATGAGGGTCCCCCGCCTCAGGGCCTCTCCGAGGCACGGCGGGGCAAGGAGGTTTTAACATATTTCAGCAGTCATCGTTCCGCCGCGAAGTGCGCTGATTTTACCCTGCTCGATTACCGCTCAATATTGCGAAAGCCGTCAGAATGGTTAATGAAAAAAACTCAGTACCGGGGGTCAAGGGGACGCTCCCCTTGGGCTGCCTCCCCCTCTGGGGGAGAGAGGGGGTCACTCTCCTTTCTGTTGCTGAGATTTTTTTATAAATTGTGTTTGTGCAGGTCACAAAAAAAGGGGAACGGAATTTACTCCCCGCTCTCCTCTCCCGCAATCCCCCGGATATACTCCAGCGCCGCAACCGCATCGACCCGCTTCTGGTCGCAGGCATGCAGTTTTACCCAGGTTAAGAACCGCTCCTGCGTCTCTAAGGCAAGTGTCGCACCTGCTGCTGATACAATCCTCCCGTATGTCCTTTGCGGGTAGAAGACGGATTGTGCAGCCGCAAGCAGGGCTGCATGTTCCGGTGCCGTAATAATTCCCTGCTGTTCCGCCTCTTTGAGGGTGAACCGTATATTGATGAGTGGCTCAGATAGCGAGAGCCCAGTCTCGGGATCGAAGACAAGGGCGACCTCATCATCGGCGATCAACTCCCCGCTCTTATACATCTGGTAGATCTCCCCGATGCCCACCATGCCGAGCGTATCCATCTCGGCTGCCCGGAGAGCGCCCATGCTCGATGAGCCGACCACCCGGATGCCGCCTTTCACTGCTGCAAGGATCTCGCGGTGGGCAACGGCCGATTCCTGGTGGAAGACGCCATCGATCAGGCCGATGATGGTTGCACCCTCCCGTGCCGCTGTGATAAGATCGCCCCGTTTAGCAGGAGGCCGGTAGTCGGCAGGGAGGATCTTTTCTGCCGATTTTCTATCAAGACTTGGGCCGAGAAATACGATGATCTTTGGCATGCTTCACCCGTTCGCCCCGGCGTTCGGGGTCCATTGCAAAGACTTCCAGGCCCGGCACAATCACCCGCACGACCGGAATCCCGATCTCTTCTCTTGTCAGGTCAACGACGATGACCCGGTCGAGTCCCTTCGTTCCCAGGGCTTCGATGACATTATGGATGTCTTTTAAGAAATCATCGGTATCCGACGAAGGAATCTTTGCGTAATCCACGGTCCCGTTATCCCGGTACCAGTACCCGTTGATCCGTTTCGCCCGCTCGTAGCCCATCTTCTTGCGGAGATCGGCGAGAGTGGTGTCTTCCCGTGCCCCGTGGATCTGGGTGAGCCGGCTCTGGGCCACTTCGGTAAGCGCCCGCATAACGGCGATCCGTGCGCTGGTATGCGTCCCGATGCCGATGGTGAGGAGACTCGGGTCTTTTAAGAGCACGTCATCTGCTACTGCGGCGATCGTCGGGATACCGATGTCACTGGTAATGTCCCGAATCGTGACCTCGACCTGGGCATCGGCAAACTTCTTCTGCATGTCCATGATCACCGGGTCATCGATACCCACAACCGCGGGGCCGGTGTTCCGGGTGGTCTCAACCAGCGACCACGCGTCCCGTTCGATGACCTCGGACAGGGCATGGAAGATCGCCTCTTCCATCGTGTTTCCCGAGGCTAGGCCGTTTGAGTTCGTGCGGAAAGGCCCGCGGTGCCGGGGTGGGACCGGGTGGAAGACCGCAAAGGCCGGGACCCAGACCGTCTGGTTATTGACGATATCGTATCCCTGGCACCAGGACATGAACCGGTCTGTTGTGGCACCTTCCGGCATGATCAGGTCATTGGGATTGATGACGGGCTCGATTCCTTCAAGTTCCTGGAACAGTGCTACCCGGATATCCCGGTCATGCACCTCGGCCGAATACCGCTCGATCCCCTCCATGATCGCCGATATCCGCGACTCTTCAATGGTTGCGCCTTTCCCGTTGTACACGGTGATCGCACCGTCTTCTGCCGTCGGGCGGATGCAGGAGAAGACCGGTATCCCGATCCGGTCAAGGCTCGTGATATCCGCAACCCGGGTGATGCCGGCAGTGGGAACTTTGGGTTCGATGCGGGCAAGTGTCTCATCTAACGGACTCGCCCGCTGTGTCTCGATGTTGTAGGTCTTTTTGCAGGAGTGGAGCTGCATGGAAAAGTCTCTTAAGTAGTAGGTGGGTACTTTTCGGGTTTATACATGCCCATACGTGGTTAGAGGAAAAATAAATGGGCAAATCCGGGCGTGACTTTACCCGTCTGTGGGAAGCGATGCAGCAAACTCCCGCACCTTTGCTGATGCCCCGTCTTGGAGCGGTACGCCGTGACCGGGGAGCAGGAGATCGAAATCGAGAGCAGCAATCTTCCGGATCGACTGGCGCGAACCGTTAAGGTCCAGGGTAAACGGAGCCGGGCCTTCGGCAAGGGCAGTCCCGTTGTACCTTAGAATATCCCCGGCAAAGAGCGTTTTTGTCCGCTCATCGTACAGCCCGATGCTCCCGGGAGTATGTCCGGGAATATGGATGCACTGGAGCCCGTCAACCCGGTCCCCGTCGTTTAACCGTATATCTATGGAAAAGAGGCCGGGATGCATGATCGCACCAGCGAACCGCAGCAGAAGACCCCGGATTCCCGGATATACCGGTTGGGGAATCTGTCCGGATACATACCCTGCATCTTCTTTTCCTATCGCAACCTTTGCACCCGGTGCAGCATTTTTCAGGGTTGCCACTCCCCCGATATGGTCCATATGGAAATGGGTGATGACAATGGTTTTGATCTCCGATGGCTCCCGGTACAGCGTATTTTGTATATAGGAAATGATTTTCTTCCCGCTGCCGGCCGGCAGGCCGGTATCGATCACCGTGAGGCCATCGCGGACAAGGATATAACAATTGGCGTTGACCCCGTCCACCTGGTGAATACCCGTTACGATCTCCATACGATTCCTGAAACAGGTATAGGTTATTTATCTGGTATGAGTGTTGCCTTTCCCGTAATCCCAACGGATCTATGATACGATTCCTATAACCCGGTCAAGTCCCCGGTTCTTGTATATCCCCCTGTGCGGACAAAAACCTGCGAAACATTATTGAGGATCGAACCTGACAGTCAGTATACCTGTACTGCAGGGAGATCCAGCAAGAAGGGATTTTGAGTGATGGATACCGGTAAAGCCAGTTCACGGGGAACCGTGAAATACGCAGGGGAGCGCGATATCAGCTCCTTTGCACAGGTTGGTGTTACATGAAACGGAGCTGCGTGATCGGTACATGAATCATCCGGCTTCCTCGTCATTACTGTTGACAGAAACGTGGTGGAAGGGCATTATCCTTGCGCTTTCAGCAGCAGTCATCCTCTTTACTATCTGGTGCCTGGCTAACGGGATCACCACCATCTTCATGCACCTCTATTATTTCCCCATTGTTCTCCTTGCTTATCGTTACCGCTGGAAAGGATGCGGTCTTGCCACGCTCCTTGGCCTTGCCTATCTTGGCCTTGTCATCATTTTCGAACCCGGGCAGCCGGATGTTATCCTGGGTGCATTATACCGGTTCTTTGTTTTTGTGGGTATCGCTGCGGTTGTGGCGTACCTCTCAGAGCGCCTTATCGAGGCCCGGAATGCCCGGCATCAGTCCACCGAACTCCGGGAGCGATATCTTTCCCTTGCACCGGCGATCATCCTCGCTCTTGACCGGAACGGGGTGATAACCTACCTCAATGAGAACGGCGGAAAAATCCTTGAGTATCTCCCCGAAGAGGTTGTCGGGAAATCCTGGGCTGACCAGTTCCTGCCGGAAAAAGACCGGGAACGGGTGAACCGTGTATTTTCACAGATGATTGCCGGTGTGGTTGAACCCAACCGGGTTATCGAGAATACGGTACTGGCCCGTGGCGGTACCGGGAAGATCATCCGGTGGCATAACACCGTTATGCACGATGAGAGTGGGGCCATTACGGGAGTGCTTGGGTTTGGTGAGGATATCACCGAGGAGAAATGGGCGCAGGATGCTCTTCAAGAGATGCAGCAGTTCCAGGAGAACGTAATTGCCAACGCGAATGTCTGGATCTCGGTGCTCGATCCGGACGGCATCCTCCTTGTCTGGAACGATGCTGCCGAGGCGATCAGCGGGTACAAGAAAAGGGATGTGCTGGGAAAGAAGACCGTTTGGAGGCAACTCTACCCGGATGCAACATACCGCCGGAAAGTGACCGGGGATATTCAGCGGGTTATCGGGCGGGACGTGTTTTTAGAGAACTTTGAGACCGAGATCCAGTGTGCAGACCAGACAAAAAAGACCATTGTCTGGAATACCCGGGCACTGCATGATAATCACGGGGTCATCACCAGCTATATCGCGATAGGCCGTGATGTTACGGCGCAGAGATCAGCCGAGCTCCGTGCCGGGGAAAGCTCGCGCTTCCTTGCCGCCATGATCGACACGCTTCCCATCCCGATCTTCTTCAAGGACACCACCGGGAAATACCTGGGCTGCAATCCCCCGTTTGCAGAGTATATCGGGAGCAGCTGTGACAGTCTCATCGGGAAGACCGCCTATGATATCTCGCCAAAGGACCTTGCAGACAAATACACCGCGGCCGATCGGGAGGTATTTGACAATCCTGTTTCCCAGCGCTACGAGACCCAGGTGCAGTATGCGGATGGTTCCCGCCGTGACGTCATCTTTTACAAAGCCCCGTTTTTCAACAAAGACGGCTCCCTGGGTGGGTTGATCGGTGCCTTCCTTGATATTACGGATCGCAAGCGTATGGAGATCGCGCTGAAGGAGAGCGAGTCATTCAACCGTGGTCTCGTGGAGAACCTGCCGGATTATATTGCTGTGTACGGCTTGGACGGCAATCTCCTTTACGTGAACCCTGCGTCGGCGAAGGGGTTGGGGTATGATGCAGGTACGCTGGTTGGCACCCACGTGCTTTCGTATGTGGCAAAAGAGTATCACGAAACGGTCATTGCCAAAATGACTGCCCGCCAGAAAGGAGGGGACACCTCGCCTTATGAGATCGAGATGATCACCAAAAACGGCCCACGGAGATCGGTGATTGTAAAAGCTACCGATATACAATACCAGAATAATCCCGCCATTCTCCTCCTCCTCATCGATATCACGGATCGCAAACAGGCAGAACAGTCATTGCGCGAGAGCGAAGTGAAATACCGTGCGTTCTTTACCACGTCGCGGGACTGCGTTTTTATCACTACCCTGGATGGCAGGTGGGTGGATTTCAATGATACGGCAGTTGAATTACTTGGTTATGAAAGCAGGGAAGATCTGTTCAAGACAAAAATTTCCCAGATATATGCAAATTCTGACGAAAGGGACGCACATATCCGGTATATTCGCGAAAAAGGATTTTCGGTTGAATATCCTGTGGATTTAAAGAAAAAAGACGGAACCATACTCAATACACTCATCACCACGGTTGAACGGAAAGACGCAGCCGGTAATACTATTGGTTTCCAGGGCTCAATACGGGATATTACCGGGACGAAAGCAATCCAGGATCGCATCAAAGAGCTGCTTCACTTACAAGAAGAGCAGCTGAGGATTATCAATACCAGCCCGGCGGTTGCGTTCCTCTGGAAAGCAGAAGAGAACTGGCCTGTCGAAATGGTGAGCAGCAATATTTCCCAGTTCGGGTATTCTGTTGATGATTTTGTATCGGGCAGGGTGCCATTCAGCTCTATCATTCATCCTGAGGATCTTGAGCGGGTAGCTGCAGAAGTAGAAAATAACAGTAAAAATATTATCGACGAATTCAGTCAAATCTACCGGATTTTAGGAAAAGACGGCGTGGAGCATTGGATACATGACTATACTCATATCCGCCGTGATAATGAGGGAATTATCACCCATTACGAAGGTATCATTCTTGATATCACCGATCGCAAGCTCGCTCAGGAGGCGCTGCGCTCCAGCGAAGAAAGGTTCCGCGGTATCACCGAGAGAATCTTCGATTTGATCATCATCGTAGATCCGGAAGGATACCCAACGTTTGTTTCGCCTTCCGTTACCTCTATTCTCGGACGTCCACCGGAAGAGTTTATCGGGAAAAGGGCGGGCCCGGACATTATTCCGGCAGAAGATCTCATGAAGATAGCGCAGGCAATGGAGAGGCTGAAAAACGGAAGCGCAAAAGAGCAGGTCGAGTTCCGGATGCTGAAAGGCGATGGATCCCTCGCTGTTTTTGAAGGTTCCGGTATTCCTGTTTTCACCCACGGGGTATATGCCGGAGTCCAGGTAGTTGCACACGATATCTCCGAGCGAAAACGTGCAGAAGATGCCCTGCGGGAGAATGAAGCCTATATCAAGGCGGTCATGGACAGCCTCCCGATCGGGGTTGCCGTAAACTCAGTCGATCCCGCGGTAACGTTTACCTACATGAACGACAATTTCGCAAAATTTTACCGGACAACACGCGAGGCACTTGCCCGGCCGGATGCTTTCTGGGACGTGGTTTATGAGGATCCGGTCCTCCGGGAAACGATGAAAAAGAAAGTGCTCGACGACTGCGCCAGTGGCGATCTTGAACGTATGAACTGGCCCGATATCCCGATCACCCGTAAGGGAGAAGAGACTACGTTTGTTATTGCGAGAAATGTTCCGGTTCCTGATAAAAAAATTATGATATCAACCGTGTGGGATGTCACCTACCGGAAAAAAGTGGAAGAACTGCTCCGCCAGAACCAGATGCTGCTGGCAAATGCCATGGATCTCGCCTTAATCGTGAACTGGGTGTTCGATGTGGGGACCGGGGAGTTTACCTTCGATGACCGGTTCTACGCCCTGTATGGTACCACTGCAGAACGGGAAGGAGGCTACCGGATGTCTGCGGAGACCTATGCCCGTGAATTTGTCCATCCCGACGACGTTAGTACGGTTGGTGCGGAGATCCAAAAATTACTGGCAACAAAAGATCCCCTCTACCGTGGCCAGATGGAACACCGGATCATCCGGCGTGACGGGGAGATCCGGATGATTATTGCGCGGTATGCCCCAATCCTGAATGCACAGGGAAACGTGTTCAGGACTTTTGGTGCGAACCAGGATATCACCGAGCGCAAGCGGGTGGAAGAGGCATTGCGGGATAGTGAAGAGAAATTCCGGATGATCTTTGAAAATTCCAATGATGCGATTCTCTTAATGGGAGTCCTGGAGAACGGGATGATTGGCCGGATTATCGATGTGAACGATATGGTCGTCAAACAGACCGGCTATACCAAAGAAGAACTCCTGTCCGGAACTTCTGCCTTAATCGACTCTCCTGATATCATCCGGAAGCTGCCATCGATCTTAGCAGAACTGCCCATAAAAAAATATGCCACCTTTGAAAGTGAAGTGGTCAGGAAAGATGGCACGCTCCTGCCCATAGAGACGAGTATCCGGCTCATTAAAATCAAAGGTCAGCCCTGCGTCATTTCCATGGCCCGGGACATTACCGATCGTAAACGGGCTGAAGAAGCGCTTCACGAGTCCCGGCAGTTATTCTCGGATATTATCCGTTTCCTTCCGGATCCAACATTTGTCATCGACAATGACGGGAAGGTGCTTGCCTGGAACCGGGCCCTTGAAGAACTCAGCGGCGTGCCTGCCGGAGAGATCATCGGTAAAGGCGACCACGAGTACAGTCTCTGGCAGTATGGGAAACGTCGTTCGATCCTTATCGATCTGGTTCTCCACCCGGACCAGGACGCCGCCAGGATGAATTATACCCATATTCATTCGGAGGACAACACCGTCACTGCCCAGGCTGAGATTACTGTACCCGAAAACGGGCACAGGATACCCGTCTCGCTTGTTGCATCCCCGCTTGTCGATGCACAGGGAAAGATCACCGGCGCGATCGAATCCCTGCGGGATATCTCCCGTATCCGGGAAACAGAGGCTGATCTGGCCCGGATGAACCGGGATCTTGAACAGATCGTTAAGGACCGGACCCGGTTGCTGGAAGATGAAGTTGCCCAGCGCATACGTGCCGAACAGGATGTACAGAAAGCGCTCAGTTACACCCGGTCGGTTATCGAATCAAACCCTGACCTCGTGACAGTCCTCGACGAGAATGGTATTATCCTGGATGTCAATGCCACCGGTGAAATCATGACCGGTATGCCCAAAGAAACGCTGATCGGAATGTCGTATATCAGCCTTCTCGTTGACGATGGGAATATCTTAAATGCATTTTCAAAACTCCTTTCGGAAGGCAAGATCGAGTATGTTATCCAGGTCCGGAGAACCGATGGCCATGTCACTCCCCTGTCCGTGCACGCCTCGGTCATTAAGGGGATGGACGGGGGAAAAGACCGGATTATCGTTGCCGCCCATGATATTACCCGCCAGAAACAGGATGAGGAATCGATTCGGGCGTCACTGGAAGAAAAAGTCCTGCTGCTGCGGGAGATCCATCACCGGGTAAAAAACAATCTCCAGATCATCATCAGCTTAACCAACCTCCAGATGCGCCAGACCGATGATCCCGCGGCAAAACAGATCATGGCCGAAACGCAGAACCGCGTGAGGGCAATGTCTTTGGTCCACGAGAAACTCTACCGCTCTGACAGTCTCTCCCGGATCGACTTTGCCGATTATACCCGGTTCCTTGCAACCCAGCTCTTTTCCTATTACGGCATGGATACGCAGAGAGTGCAGCTGGACATGTCCATGGGAAAGATCATGGTGGACATCAATGCGGCTGTTCCCCTCGGCCTGCTCATGAATGAGCTCGTCTCCAATGCCCTCAAGCATGCCTTCCCGGACGAGAGGAAAGGAACGATCCGTATCAGTGGCGGTGACACCGGGGATCTTATCACCCTGGCTGTACAGGATGATGGCATCGGGATGCCGGCAGATCTTGACTGGAAAAACACCACCTCGCTGGGTATGCGCCTGGTGACCAGTCTTGTCGACCAGGTAGACGGAACCATCACACTGGACAGCAACGAGGGAACAACCTTTACCGTTACGCTGAAAAGAAAACCCGAATCTTAACGGGTTTCCCGGGGAACAGACCTCTTTTCCCCCTGCCTCATCTGGAGAACGTGTACGGCGAAGTATTCTGCTCTTTTTGTGGTTAAGGAAGGCAAAAAGGAATATCTAAATCCTTATAAAAAAAGGCAATAATAGCCATTTATATTCGTATTTCCGTGTGTTCCCATGAACCTGCGAATGAAATTACTCCTGGGTATCGGCATTGCGCTCATGGTCTCGTTTACCCTTGTGGCCGTCTTTTCGTATATTTCCCTGGAGCAGAGTTACCGAACGCTCGAAAAGCAGGAAGTCCAGAATACCCTGGAAAATGCGGTCAGCTCTCTTGAGAGCGATATGAAACACACGTACTCGGTCAACCGCGATTATGCCGCCTGGACGGATACCTACCTTTTTGTTGAAGGCCAGAATCCCGGCTGGGTTGACCATAATGCCGGGAGCGATTTCTTTACCCGGTTCGATCTTGATTACGTGCTGCTCTTCAACGGCTCAAATACGTTCGTGTTCGGAAGAGGGTATAATGCGAGTTCGCAGATGATCGAGATGGTGCCGGCACCGCTCAAAAGCGATCTCCAGGACCTCAACAGGGCGGAGAATAATGTTACTTCAACGGAAGGCACGTACGGGATTCTTGACAGCCCGGCCGGCCTTTTCATCTTTTCGTCTCACCCGGTGCTCAATGATGGTTTCAAAGGGCCTGCTGCCGGGAGGCTGTACATCCTGCGCAGTATCGACAGCCGTTACCTTGCGGCTCTCGCCACCCGTGAGGGATACCAGGTAACCCTGATTACGCCGCAGGAGATCGCAACGGATCCTTCCCTTGCCCGTGCGGTAGCCCAGATTACCCCTGAATCTCCCGTAGTGGTCGTCCCGGAGGATGCCGATACTGTGACGGGGTACGTCCATGTCGAAGATATGCGGAACCCGGGCGGTTTTTATGTCAGGATCACCGGGCCCCGGACAACCTATCATATCGGGCAGGACACCCTCTTCGTTTTCCTCGCAAGCCTGCTGGGTGCGGGTATATTCATCATCCTGTTTGTCCTGCTGTTCATTGACCGGATCGTTCTCTCCCGCCTCAACGCGGTCATCAGTACCGTGCGAAAGAACGGCGAGAACGGGCATGATGCCGTTTTACCCGGTGACACGGGTGAGGATGAACTATCCCGGCTTGTGCAGGAGATCGATCCGGTATTTTCCCAGCTTGCCGAGTCCCGGAACGAACTGAAGCAGAGTGAGGAACGCTACCGTACCCTCATCGACCAGTTGCCGGATTACGTGGTTGTCCATCGCGACGGGATCTTACTCTATGTCAACCCGGTAGCGGCTTCGTATTTTGGTTACGAACCCGCAGAACTCATCGGCAAACCGGTTCTCCCGTTCATAGCACCGGAGTATCATGATACAATACGGCAGGCGATTCCGAAGCGGATGACGGGAGAGAAATTTCCCTCCTACGAGATAGAGATTGCAGCACGGGATGGGACGTACCACACGGTCCTGGTCAATGGCGCTGTCATCAAATACGAGGGCAGACCAGCAAGCCTGAATGTCCTGACGGATATTACCACATTAAAGCAGGCTGAGGAGACTATACGGTTAGCAAACGAGACCCTGGAAAAAAGGGTAACAGAACGGACCCGGGCCCTGAGCATGGCCAACCTGCAGCTGACTGCCGAGATTTCGGCACGGAACTTTGCCGAGCAGCAGATCACCCGATCGCTGGCAGAAAAAGACCTCCTGCTCCGCGAGATCCACCACCGGGTGAAGAACAATCTCCAGATCATTGCAAGTCTTTTGAATCTCCAGTCCCGGTATATCACCGATCCCAAGGTCTTAGAAACGTTACGGGACAGCCAGAGCCGGGTACGGGCCATGGCCCTTGTGCACGAGCGGATTTACCGGTCTGAAAATATTGGAGAGATCAATGTCATGGAGTACCTGGACTACCTGGCAAAGCAGATCTTCAGGTTATACTCCCTCCATCCGAACAGGATTACCATTACGGTGACCCCGGCAGACCCCATGGCCAATATCGATACGGTGATTCCCATCGGGCTTATCATGAACGAACTGCTGTCCAATTCGCTCAAACATGCCTTCCTTGATGGACGGGAAGGCAAAGTCTCCATCGAATGTACCCCGCATGGTGCAGACAGGCTCCGGTTCGTGTATCACGACAACGGGATCGGTATACCTGAAGGGTTTGACTGGACGAACACCGAATCCCTTGGTCTCCGGCTGGTAAATGACCTCGTCAGCCAGTTAAACGGCACCATTGTGCTTGGCGCGGGAGACGGAACGACCTTTATTATCGAGATCCAGAAAACCCCTGCCGGTAAAAGCAGTTCCTCTTAACCTCAGGGGGAACAACCGCACCGGTTGTAAAAAAATTATCGTGTTTCCGGCACCTCTCCCATCAAGAGAGAACGACAATTACCGTTCCGGCCAGATAAATCGAGTATTTTATATCGGAACTGTTATCTATTCTACCAGATGAACGATTACGTATAAGGAGCATGATGGATAAATTGGCAATATTTATCGTAGAAGATGAAGCGATTGTAGCCAATGATATCAAGGAGACCCTAAAAAGCCTGGAATACGATGTTGCGGGTATTGCAAAATCCGGAGAGATCGCCATGGAAAAGATCAAAGAACTCCATCCCGCACTCGTGCTCATGGATATCCACCTTGCCACCTCCATGGACGGGGTCGAGGCCGCCGGAAAGATCCATGTGCTCTATGATATCCCGGTCATCTATCTCACCGCCTATGCCGACAAGGCCCTGCTCGAACGGGCCAAGGTGACCGAACCGTACGGGTATGTTATCAAACCCTATGATGAGCGGGAACTCCACTCGGTGATCGAGATGGCGCTCTACAAGCACCGGATCGAGCACGAGATCAAGAAACGCGATGCAATCCTCTTTGCGGTGAGCTCAGCGGTTGAATGGCTGCTCCGTATCTCCCGCGATGAATGCTCGATTCCCCGTATTTTTGAATCCTCGGATATCCGGGATATCCTCGAGCCTATCGGCCTTGCACTGGATGCCGGCGCAATCGGGATCTTCAAGGCAGATACCGATACATCGGGTCAGGAAACACTCAGCCTCATCTATGAATGGATATGCCCGGTGTACAAATCCAACCTCTTTAATTCGGAACTGAAAAATTTTAAATTTGCTGACCTGAACCTTTCCCGATGGCGTGACCTGCTGGTGAAAGGCGATGTGATATCAGACACGCTCTCTACCCTTCCTGAAGATGAGAAACGGTTTTTTGAGCTTCTCCGGGTAAAGTCCGGAGTTGTCCTTCCGATTTTCATCCGGGACAACTTCTGGGGTTTTATCGGGTTTTTCGATAAGGCCGAAATAACCCGGTCACCGGATGAGGTAGAAGCGCTGCGCATCACGACAAACCTGCTCGGGGCGGCGATGGGGTACCGGTAAGATCCCTGCAGGGTATGCCGGCAATTTTTTTTGAGATGCATCAATCGTGCAAATGATTTTAAAGTTACCCTGATATGTCTTGGTATACGGTGGAAAAGACCACTTTTGTCCCATTTGAATACCTGAAAATGTGGCATTTACCAACTCTTTCTGAATTGAACCAGAGAACGGAGTAAGCAGGACAACGAGGAACCTATGACCGAGAAAAAACCAGGACATATCGGATGTATTGAAGCGGGAATACTGGAAAATGCCCTTGTCATTGTTGCAGTTCTTGACCCGAAAGGAACGGTCCTTGCATGGAATCATGCTGCCGAGACGATCACCGGCTATTCCAAAAAGGATGTTATCGGTACTACCTCCATCTGGAGGCACCTGTACCCGGACAAAGCCTACCGTGAAAGTGTTAACAGCAGGCTGGCAGAAATTCTTGCAAAAAAGAATTATTTCGAAAATTTTGAGACAATGATCCGCACCCATTCCGGGGCACACCGGGTTATCCTCTGGAACACCAAGGAAGTTGAACTGGATGGGATGAAGCATGTAATAGCCATTGGACAGGACTTCACCCATATCCGGGAACTCGATTCCTTCCGGGAGAGTGTCATCGACAGTGCCAATGTCCTGATCACGGTGCTTGACGATAAGGGCAAGGTAGTGACGTGGAACAAGGCCGCAGAGGAGATCACCGGCTATTCCCCTTCTGAAGCGATCGGCGGGTACGGGATCTGGAAATTGCTCTACCCGGATGAGGATTACCGGGAGACCGTAACCCGGCAGATAAAAGAGGTCATTTCGGCACAGCAGCATTTTTCAAACCTTGAGACCCGGGTCACGACCAAAACCAGCGGGAAGAAGGTCATCTCGTGGAACACCCGCCAGATCAACATCGGCGGTGTGAAGCACGTGATCTCTATCGGTGTCGATATCACCGAACAGCGCATTGCCGAAGAGGCGCTCGTGGCCTACATGACCGAGATGGCGATGCGGATAAAACAGCCGGTGGAGATCATCCGGGATAATCTCCATGAGGTGGCAGAGCTTTTGCGGGCAGGAAAGATTACGACCGAAGAGACGGCGATGCTGCTTGACGGCCAGGTCAGGAACGCCCGGCAGGTTGCCGCCAATGTGCAGGAATTCCAGCAGGCGATTTTAGAGAAGAACCGGGCGATTCCCGAGGCCTACCGGAAATTCCTTGAGGGTGATTAAGTGGGTGCCATTGTCAGCCGTGAAGACCTGGAGAAAAAACAGATCTTTTTGATCCTTGCAGCGTCTGCAAATATCCGGCAGCGGAATATCGAACTGATCAAGGAGATCTCGGCAAACGGGTATCACACGATCATCGTGACGATAAATTTCCCGTATAACATCCTCTCAAAACTCTATGTGGAGAACGGGGTTGACATATCAACGGTCTCGTTTATCGATGCCGTGACACGGAACTCCATTGGCAGCGCAGAGAATATTCCCGGGGTTGTCCGTTTTGTGAATAACCCGGCTAACCTTACTGACCTTGGTATTGCGGTCACGGAAGTGTTAAAGGATCATTCCGGTAAGAAAGTCTGCATCCTGTACGATTCGGTCAGCACCATGCTCATCTACCTCTCGTCCCAGAACATCTCGAAGTTCATCCATTTCGTTACCAACAAACTCCGGCTCATGGACCTTTCCGGGATATTCCTTGCCGTGGAAAAAGGGCTCGACCCGATGCTCATCAGCCAGCTGACCACGTTTGTGGATACGGTCATCGATACGGAATAATCCAATCCTTCCCCGGGTTGCTGTCCTGGTGAGGGGGAAGGTAACTTTTTTTGCCGGTTTGTCCGGGTTTCACTTATGCGGTGCCGGTATCCTGTGCTATTCAGACCCGGCCGGTTCCCGCCAGAGGAGTGGGACGATATGCAATGCAATAGGGACGAACATGAGTGCCCCTCCCAGTATCTGGATCACCAGATCCCCGGTGCCTAACCCATATACCCAGACAAAAAACCCCGCGATCTGGGGTATTACGCCCGGGAAAAACAGAGTGTCCTGCCAGCTCATTGTTTTAGTTCCCTCCATTTGTGGATCGGGATGATTGTTTATTTTCTCTTTACTATTCCGGTGCTCAATAGGTTTGTGCCGGGGCCGGGTTTGGCGGGATGGAGAATTCTAAAAAATAGTATAATTAAATCTGTTTTAACATTTGTTCAAGGAATACAACTCCTCTCTCTACATTTTCCATGGTTTTTCCCCCGGTAAGGATTATTTTTCCTGATGAAAAGATAAGAACAACAATTTTTGGATCTGCTATACGGTATACTAACCCGGGAAACTGTTCCGGTTCATATTCGATATTTTCCACATTGAGCGTGATAACGACCTTATTGAGGTTAATGTACTTTTTGAGGTCATAGGAACAGACCATATTGGTAATGGCCACACTCGGTTTATCATGGCAGATTACTCCGGCCTCTTTCATTTTCTGGATGAGAACCTTCTGGCCACGGACCAAATCCTCCGGGCTTTTGGCGCCGGTTAATACTACCTTTCCCGAAGAAAATACGAGTACCGCGATTTTGGGGTCCTGAAGGCGTAATACTGCACCGGGAAATCGTTTTTTATTGAGGTCGCAGCTGTCTATTTTGGCAGAGAGCATCTCAAGATCGATCGAATCAGCGACAGATCCCGAAGCAACAATATTTTCGATCTTTGGAGACTGACCTTTTTCTTTATTCATGATGGTTAGATGGGTAGGATGATGGCAAGGTGTTATCGGTCAATTGTTTCCCGGTCTTACCGGCACCGGTAGTTTTGGTCGTTGCGCGATCTGAGAATGGGGGGTCTCTCCCTTTTTTTGAGGGGGGGAGGGGGGGCTGTATACCCCCTCTCATTTTTTGGAGAGGGGGAGGGGGTGGTACCCTGTCTTGGACAAGAGGGGGGGTAGGGTAGGCTGTATACCCCCGCTCATTTTTTGGAGAGGGGGAGGGGGTCCCCCCCACTCGTACGGATGAGAGGGGGTATCCCCCCCTCATAACCCCCCCTCCACAAAAACCCCTCTCCGGCGTGACTCCACAAGATGCCGTGGCCCGGTGCCTGCACCCGGAGGGGGGGAGGTACCCTGTCTTTGTGCAGACAAGGGGGGAGGGGGTCCCCCCCTCACTTTTTGGAGAGGGGGTGGGTATACCCCCCCTCGTTTTTTTGACAGGGGGGTAGGGTACCCCCTCTCGTACTTTTGAGTGGGGGGTACCCCCCTCCGGGATCGGGCTGAGGGGAAGGCCCCTGCGTCGTGACTCCAGCGGAAACCGTGGCGGGGCACGTGCAGGGAAGGGGGGGTGGTACCCTGTCTTTGGCAAGAGGGGGTGTGTGGTGGGGTGGATACCCCCCCTCGGGTTTTGGAGAGGGGGGTGGGGGACCCCCCCGCTTGGGGTTTGGAGTGTGGGGACCTCCCCTCCCGGAATTTTGGGTGAGGGAATGGATCTATATGCGAAGCGGGAGTTGAATCGATGCAACCTGAAGGGGTGGAATGATGTATTTTGTCAAACCAAGGGGTCAACACTTTCACTTCACATGCCCTCATGTTTATTATGGTGAGATTTAAATGAAAATCAGAAATGAATTCCCGCGAGCATATTTTCATCGGAATTATCGCATTTTTCATGTATGCTTATTTTATCGGTAACATTGTCAGTTCAATAAACAATGCGTTGATTTGGGGAGCAGCAGCAGTTGTAATTGGTTCGATTATTCCCGATTTTATTGAACCTGCTACCAGTTACCGGCACCGGGGATTCTTCCATAGTTTCGGGACATTAGTTGTCATTTTTTGCCTGTTCGGTTTAACAGCACTGATTGCTCTCGGTATCGCATTCTTTTCAGAATTTTCAGCTTTCTATCTGGCATCGTGCTTTTTCCTTGGGTATCTGTTCCACTTGTTAGCAGATTCAATAACTCCGATGGGATTGCCGCGGTAGGGGATGACTGATATGAATAGAAGAGAATGTTCTCGAATTTTTATACCTACTGCTTTTATCGTCATAAAATATAAAGCAAAATTACATGGATAAAAACAATTTAATTGAATACGAACTTCATGAACAAGATCAATTTGAAAAATATGAATCCATTGTTGATAGAATCCCCAAGTTGGATAGTCCTGTGTTTAATATCTCATGTCCAACACCATCAATTTGGAGTCAGATAGCATTCGCAGGAACTGTCGTTTTTCCCTTAAGTCCAATGAATCAAGCAACTTTTGAAAATGCGTATAATATTTCAATAAATGATATTGCTGAGTTTGTAAAATTTGTTAAAGATACAAATAAAGTCCAATTTGTATTATCAGAGCCCCCCATATCATATGCCGGGCTTGATTACTTAGATCCAATTTTAGAAGAACTCGCACCGCCGGTTTATGCAATGAATAAAAATTATCAAAATACTGCAATGCAGCAAAGTTTTGACCAATCTGAAAAGGATCTTGATTCTATACTCAAAATAGTATTAAGGAAAATCCCAGATCCCTCGATAAAAAGTCATTTCCGTAAGGATTACATTCGGCAATATGCCTTTTTAAAGCATTTCGGTTTTACTGAACTAAGTGAGCAATTTTTTGACACAATACTAATTGATCCAGAATTTGCAACCAAGAACCTCGAATTTGCATATTCTATGTTGGTTCATCCTCTTATTGACCCGTTTAAAGCAAATCCTGTTGTTCCATTAGAGATGATCCAAAACACCAGAACGTTGAATGTATCAACAAAAATCGACCCAAAAAATGTATTTATCCCGGAAGTTGGCAATTTCCTGTTAAAAAAGACAACACAATATCCGGATAGTCTGCATGCGTGCAAATGTGTCATTGCTGATTATAAAAAGAATGATTTATACTCTGTATATTCTGCCTTAAATGAAGCAGTTATTGATAAGAATTCAACAAAAATTATTGAAAATAAAAATGAGTTAGAAGAAATAATGGATAATGTTTGGCATGATACCGCAATACAAGGAAATAAGGCCAAATGTAAATTGGGTGTCGATGTCATTTGTGGAATTGTAGGTTTCAGTATCGGTAGTTTAGGTGGACTTATTGGATCTATTGGGGGTGCAACGGCTGGTTTTGCAGCGTCAAGGGCAACACAATCCCCAGTACTAGATAAGTATGTTGAATCAATTGCAAAAAAAATTGCCAAACCCTATATGGTAAAAATATATGATTTTCAAAAAATTATTCGATAATACAATAACTGTGTTGAGTGATTTAACAACAATTATTAATTGAGATTCTCACTTACATTTTGTCGTAACTCTGGGCTATCAGCGGTTTTGCTTTTTCAAGGTCATTATCTGTTTTTATGACAAGTTCCAGATTGCCCGTTCCCCAATGTCCAATGTCGCTAACATCGCGGGAAAATCCTTTTTCAAGAGTAATCGTGTTGGGATCAATTTTCAGATACACTTTAAGTTCCTTTTTCTGGGGGAAAATTTCAACACATGCAAAATTGTTGATCCGTTTGAAGGCAATGTAATATTTCAGAATTTTTACCTGGACATCATCTCCAAGAGCTTCGGCATATGATTTCAATGACTCATATATATCGCAGAGTTCTGTGTCACAAGAGTCCATTTGCTCTGAAACTGTTTTGTAAATTGTCTCTTTCTTTTCCCCATCTTTTAAAATTGTCAAACCGTTAGAATCTGCATTTTTCACATTGACAAGTTCCAGAAGAAAAAGATCAGGATAATAGTTGCGATATCTGATGAGCTCGATATTGCGATTGATTTGTTGGATTGCATGAATGTCATACTTGGTAAAATCACCAGCAATACATAGTAACCGGGGACTACTCCATTCGATTATATTAGCAATGTCTTTACCGAATTTTTTCTGGACTGCAAGCTCGAACTCTGCTTTATGATCGAGAAGCCAGTCGAGATAGTAAAGACCCTGGTTGATAACATTCTCGTTCATCGCACGCTTGAACTCAATAATCACCGGGCACCCGTTTTCATCTATACCCAATGTATCGATTCGGCCTCCGTGTGTTTTTCCGGTGGAGTATTCCGTTGCCAGAAACCGTACACCCAGAAGATCATTGAGTTGAGATTCCATGAATGACTGGAGAGATCTTTCAATCGAGGATGATGATCCCTGAAGCTCTGAAACGGCCTTGCCGTTTATTTTAAAAAGTCTGATGTCTCCCATATTTACTCCTGAACTGGATTGTGTGGAACTGTAGTTCCTTCAACAATCGCAATCTCTTCTACCGTCAGCCCGTACAACTCGTACACCAGCGCATCGATCGCCGCATCCGCCGCCTCAACCTGCCGGGACAGCAGCGTCTTCTCATGATTGAGGGACTGGTCCATCTCTGGTGATACCATTACTAGTGTGTCACGCTTATGACCGTTAAATATGTTGAAATATATTTCAGTTGGGAATTGATAACCCGACAAAGGAAAAATAACCCTCTTAGTATAGTGCAAAACCACCCGCACCCGGTCCCTATACTATACACATAGATCGCGAATCCAGAAATCCAAAATCATGATCTAATCTCCACCATTTTTCTGCACCTTCCCCTTCCCCCGGTACATAAACACCTGCCGCTTGCCATCCTGGTATTTCTTCAGCTTCCCCTTCTCCTCAAGCAGCAGGAGATCGGTTCTCGCAGTGGGTAAGGACACCTTGTATTTCCCGGCAATCTCGCTGATGGTGTAGTACCGGGTCGGGTACCGGATGAAGTCCCGGAGAATCTCTGCCTGGCGGAATGACAGGTCGGGAATCTGTTCAACGAGATGGAGTGATGCCGATTCTTCCTGCTTCCTGTGGATGATATACTGTTTCAGGTCCTCCAGTGCCCGGCCGATGATCTGGATATTGAAATCAATGAAATAAGTCATGTCGTTGCTGTCGGTCTCGGTCAGCAGGTAGGCCCGGGCGTACTGGGCCGGTGCATGCACGAAGATCCGCGAGATCGAGATGTATTCCAGCAGGTCATAGTGATGCTTGAGGGCAAACCAGTAGAAGAGCGCCCGGGCGGTCCTGCCGTTACCGTCATTGAACGGGTGGATGTACCCGATCAGGAAATGGATGATAATCGCTTTGACAATCGGGTGAATGAATTCATCGTCACTATTGGCAAATGCAATGAGATCATCCATCATTGCCGGGATTTTCCTGCACTCGGGCGGGTAATGGTAGATCTTTGTCGGGTCTGCTTTGCTGCCTACAACAATATCATCACAGGTCCGGAATTCCGTTTCATCGGCTTCGCTCTCTAAGGTCCCCTGGGTGATCTCATGGTGGATCTCTAAGATGAGTTCCCGGGACAATGGCTTGTCCCGCAGCTCCTTGAGGCGGCGGATCGTCTGGTAGTTGTTGACGATCATCCGTTCGGAAGTGTTTTTCGGCTTCCTTCCTTCCCGCAGGATCTTCTTGGCTTCCGGCCGGGTTGTCGCGGCCCCTTCAAGCTGGCTTGAAGCGATGGCTTCCTCCATCAGGGAATTTGCGAGATATTGTTTCTTATTCGCCTCACTGGGAAATTCTCCAAACAGCCAGTCGAAAGATGCAGGGGATGCCTTATCGATGCGGTGGAGTTGTTTCTGGAATGTTTCCGGGGAGTAGAAGAGGAATTTTTCATCTCCGATCTTTATCCTTCGGTACTTGGTCCTGCGTTGGTCTTTTATCGCGTACCAGAACAGGGTAGGGTCATAGGGGATTTTTTTTCGACGGAGATCGTCCCAGTGTATATACTCTGATTCATTGTATTTGCGGATCAAATGGCGGATCTCTTTGGATTCCTCCCCCTCTGAGAAAAAAATTGAAGCAAAGGACTCATACTCCTCCGAGAAACTTCCCTTTATATCCGGTGGCTTTTGAGGTATCTTCATCCCGCACCTGACCTACTATCATCTACTAAACTCTGTAAATTCTTACAAGATTTACAGGTATTTACAGATTGATTGGTGGAGGAAGAACAAAAAGGTTCTGTAAATTACTGAAAAATTTTCAGGTTCTTTCAAAGCCAAATAAACACTGACTTGTTATTCTCTCTAATTTAGATCGCACAATCCGCAGTCACGATTTGCTCCCATCATTTTTGCCGCACCCCCCCGCCCCTCTCCCGAATCCGGCCCCATAAAACGCTCCGTTACAAATCACGCAGCCGCGCCCGGATCCACAATCCCCCCGCCACCAAATCCGACCGTAATCCAAGCCCCGATTCCCGCATACTTGCCAGAATAACTGCGAAAAAACCTGGTTTCAGACCCTGTTGTTGACGCCAACAAAACGATCCCACATTTATTTTCACCCCACGGTAATACACTATAAAAGGCCAAACATCCGGTTAAGACTAAGGAAGCGATGGTGATAAACGATTGAGCGATAACCCAGTTCCGGAACCGGTGACCCGTTCCCAGATTCTCTTTTACCAGTCCGAAAACGGGACAAGCCGTATTGAGGTTCGGCTCGAAGAAGGAACGGTATGGCTCACCCAAGCACTCCTCGCTGAACTCTACCAGATAACCAAACAGAATGTCAGCCTCCATATCAGGAATATTCTGGCAGAGGGAGAACACTCGCGGACAGCAACTGTCAAGGAATACTTGACAGTTCAAAATGAAGGGACCCGAACCGTTCAGCGCTCTATTGAATACTACAATCTTGACATGATCCTCGCCATTGGCTACCGCGTCCGTTCCCCCCGGGGCACGCAGTTCCGCAGGTGGGCGACCGAACGGTTGAGCGAATACCTCATCAAAGGATTCGTACTCGATGACGAGCGGCTCAGGGAAGGAAAGAGCATCGGTGCGGACTACTTCGATGAACTGCTCGAACGCATCCGGGATATCCGGGCATCCGAGAAGCGGTTCTACCAGAAGATTAAGGATATTTATACGCTCGCGATCGATTACGATCCGCATGCGGAAACAACGCTCGGGTTTTTCAGGATCGTGCAGAACAAGCTGCATTGGGCAATCACCGGCCATACCGCTGCGGAGATTATTGCAGAACGGGCCGATGCATCCCTGCCGAATATGGGGCTTACTGCCTGGAAAGGGGCAAAGGTGAGAAAGAGCGATGTCACCGTTGCGAAAAATTACCTTGACGAGACGGAGATCCGGCAGCTCAATCGCATCATCACCATGTATCTCGATTATGCCGAGACCCAGGCCGAACGAAAACAGCCCGTGTACATGATCGAGTGGAGAGAGAAACTGGATAATTTCCTCAAATTCAATGAGCGGGAAATTCTTGAGGATGCCGGGAAAATATCCATGGAAATTGCACAGCACCTCGCATTAGAAGAATTTGAAAAATTTTCCCTGCGCCGGCTCGCTGAAGAAAATGCGTCTTCCGATACAGAGTTCGAGGCTGCTGCAAAAATGATTGAGCACAAGAAACGCGGGAACTAAAAAATCCTGATGGATCCGGTATTTCCGCCCCTCTCAATTTGCCGCACCCCCCAACCCCTCTCCCGAATCCGGCCCCGGAAAACGCTCCGTTACAAATCCCATAGCCGCGCCCGGATCCCTAATCCCCCCGCCCCTAAATTCCGCCCCAATCCAAGCCCCGATTCCCGCATACTTGCCAGAATAACTGCGAAAAAATTCGAAGCTACCAATTACCTTTTTAACCCGAATTTGCTAACATCTGGATCAATACAATGATCAGCAAATACGTCGGACAACTGGGAACATTGGCGAAAAAGATCTTTGCAACGCTGAAACAAAAGTGCGTTGTCGTGATCGACTGGATTATGTCCGCCCCCTCAGCTGCATCCGATGCCTGGCCGGTCCTTGTAGCAGCCAAGGGAAATGTACTGGACATGGGGAAGCGGTACAGGAAAACGAGCGGCCACGCCCCCCTCTTCTCGCTCTTCACCTTCTTTAAAGATAGTCAGTAAACGCCCGGTCCGGCGTTCTGGAATTCTACCGGAGCTTTAATCCCTGAGGTGACCTGCCGCTTTTCACACGGCTGTTTCTGACAGGAGAAAGAGCCCCGGCTCTCCCCGGACCGGCGTTTTTAAAATTTGCATGAACGAGCCCCGGCGCCCGAAGAAATCGTTGTCGAACAAACCCCTCAGAAGTGAAAAAAAATGAACGGATTCGCAGAAGAAAATGGATTTACAGAAACAAACCAGGAATCGCAGGAGAACACCCCGATTGCGGAGAAGATGGATGCGGCAGTAACCGCAGCTCCCGCACGGGCGATCGAACTCGATGGCATGCCGGTCGGAACTGACGATGCCGGTCGGGACAGAACCGGGCCGGGCGAGACCGGGCCAAAGGAATCCCCGCGTCGCAGCTCGGTCAAGGGCAAGAAGCGCCGGAAAGGACAATGGCACAAGAAGAACGCCGGCGGGGTTGCGGCCAAGGGCAAAAAGAACGGCCAGCACGTGCCCCGGGGGAGCTGCGAGATCGCGGCCCTGCTCGAAGAGGAGGGGTATATCGTCGGGGTCATTCCCGATCCAAAATCCCCGTTCGATCTCATCGGCTGGAGCAATGCGGGATCGATCCTGATCCGGGTGACGCGACCCATAGAGCTCGTTGCAAACGCCCGCAATGTCCGGGAGCAGTATGAGGAGATTGTCCGGGAGATGGAGCCGTATTACCGGACCGAAGCCGACAACATCCAGTTCATGGTCATCTCGCGGGCTCACGGGCTGCTGCGGTACCGGGTCTGGGACTGGGGCATTGGCAACGTCGTAACCATGCAGAAAATTATGAAAACCCCGCACGCATCCCCGTCCGATCAGCAAATAACAACCTCCGGGCCGGCGAATCGACGAGCGCGAAACTCTCCCTGCCCGGTTGAGCCAGCCGGGCTTGTAATCGCCCCGGATGCACCCCCCGTTCACACGGCTATACCCTTGTAAAACCCATAGTGGTATGTCAAACGGGCGCCCCGCAAGACACCAGAGTACAGAAGTCCGAACACACACGGGACACGATAAGACTTAATCGTGGGTCCCGCCAAATCCAGGCAGAAACCAGTATGGCACGGACCGCTCAGAGCCCTCGTCTGCTTGCACCACGGGATCCGGAGGATCCTGGCGCAAAACGCGGAGGTCGGCTCGCCACACCGGCCCGGCCAGGGAGGAACCAGGACAAGGAAAAAAAACAAGGAGTGATAGATTATGGGAGATTTCGCACAGAAAACAAACATCAAGAGCGCAACCCGGAGGCTTGCGGACCCGATTGCCGACATAACGGCGTTCAATACGATCGTCCAGGCGGTGATCACCACCAACCCGTTCGGGTGCATCTCGTACATGCTGAGCGGTGAGAACCACCAGCCCGTAGAGAAGAGCCGGGAAGCGTACACGGCAAAATTCGTGTACCAGGACGGACAGGCAAACCGGATCGGCAGCGGCTCGGAGAGCTACAACACGATCGCCGGCTTCACTGCCGGGGCAACAGCAGTACTTGCCAACACCGCAAACACTGCGGCACACGGGGGCACGGTGTACCACGACACGGACAAGGACACCTTCTCGGTGACCTTAAAGTGCCACGACCCCAGCGGAGAGACGTACTTCGTTACCCTCTCCCGCCAGCAGGTGACCCTCTCATCCTACGAAGATGATGGGATCCGCACAGTTGTGGAAACCTGGGCAGACGGCGTAACAGCGCTGAACTAAAAGAGGTGAGGAACATGGACACCGAACTCATCCTCACGGGAGCGTTCCTCGGGACGGGACTGCTCGCCTACGTGGTAATCCCCGGCCTGCTGGTAATGTGGGACCGGGTCCTCGACCACATGGAAGAATCAGGACAGAAAAAGCAGTAAACGGCGGGGGAGCAAATCCCCCGCTAACGGTATTTTTTTAATACGCGATGAATACTTTAAAACCAGCTCTCCAGCGTCTTCTGCCCTGCCTTGACCGAGAAATTCTCAAGCGCCTTGTTTATCCGGTCTTCCGAGAATTCATAGCCGTCGCAGAGCATCTTTTTTATCCCTGCTGTATCAGGGTGCCCCCAGACGAGGTTGTAATCGTCCGTTACCGGGGGGTGCAGGAAAAGATCCATCACCGGGGCCGGATCGAAGTCCGGCTGCTTCTCTTTGAGCTTTGCAGCAAACTCCCCTTTCTGCACGATCTTGAGGCCGGTCTTTGCGCCCACACCCGCAACGCCCGGGTTGAAATCGGTGCCGATCAGGATGCTGATCTCGATCAGCTGCTCGCGGGTAAGGTGCAGGCCGTTGAGCACTTCCGAGAGAACCAGCCGCTCCGGGCTCACCGTGATCTGCCGGCCCCGGATCTTGCGCTTGCCGCTCACCGTGAGATTGCGGACAAGGGTAGGGGCCCCGAACAGGAGCGTATCATAGTCCTGCGACACCACATACCGGGCTTCCCCTTTTGCCACCATGTAGGAGGCCTGTGCCTCCCCCTCCCCGGGTGCCTGCACGAACGGGATGCCCAGCAGACCTAGGAGTTCCTTGGAAGACGCGATAATCTCCGCATCCACCCGGGTTGCCGATCGCGCCTGCTTGTAGGCCTCGGCCTCATCCCCGCGTTCGACTGCTTCTTTCCAGCGTTCCCCCGCAGTATCGCGGAGCTGCCTGCGCTGGTCAACCGTTGCCTGCTTGAGCTCGCCGGGTTTCCCGTCAAACACAAAGACCGGCTTGATCCCCTTGTCCATGAAATTTGCAATCCGGAACAGGATGCCGGAGAGGTGGGAGGTGACCCGCCCGCGCCCGTCCATCAGCGGGGTGCCGTCCGGCTGCCGGATGATGGTTAGGAACTGGTAGAGGGTATTGTTCGCATCGATAGCTGCGATACCGGGAATGGTTTCCAGTGTAACCGGTGTCTTATAGTCTGCCAGAATGTCCCGTAGTGCAACGCCCATGCCTGTTCACGCTCTGGTTTATAGGTTATTTGTATGACCGTTTAGCATATTCGGCATTGAGTTCGTCGAGATGGGAGAAAAGCCTGGTCATATTTGGTCACCATGCGGTCCGAGATCTCTTCGAGATTGGTGCGGAGCATATGTTCGTAGGCGATCACGCTGTTTTTTAAGATTGCGCACCTTGACCTGCATCGACATAAACAGCCCGCCCAGCGAGAGCATCATCAGGCATGCGGCAACCGCGATCGTGAGGTCCTGCCAGAACCGGAGAATGAGAACAAGGGTGGAAATTACCAGAATAACAGTGAGCAGGATATCGACCGGGTAATCACGTATATCCATGCTTTTAGGTGATGAGAGCACAGTAATTAATCTAACGAATATACGGAGATCCCGCATGGACACGAAAAATCTCATCCCCCTTCTCGCAATGCCCCTCCTGCTCCTCATCGTAGAGATAGGCGCAGTCCTGCTCTCCCTGCCCGTGCAGGCATCAGGAATTGTAGCATTCGAAGATCCCACCTCGCTTGAAAACCCGCTCATCTTTATTGCGATCCTGCTGGTCTTTACCGGGTTCCTGCTGCTCTTGATCAAATACGATATGAAAAAGGTGATTGCGGCAGTCATCGGGCTCTCGCTCTTTTTCACGTTCGTGTATATCTTCATGGCCCTCGTCTATGCAGCATTCGGGGTTACTGATATTGCCACCATCGCGGTGCTGGTGCTCGCGATAATCGCAACGGCACTCCTGTACAAATACCCGGAATGGTACGTGATCGATGCGCTCGGGATCCTGATAGGCGCCGGTGTTGCCTCGATCTTTGGTGTCTCTTTGGATGTCTGGCCGGTGGTCATCCTGCTCATCCTGCTCGCAGTCTACGATGCGATCTCGGTGTACAAGACCAAGCACATGATCACCCTTGCCGAAGGCGTGATCGATCTCAAGACCCCGATCCTCTTCGTCATCCCCAAGAAGCGGGACTATTCGTTCATCAAGGAAGGTATCGGGAAGCTCGGCGATGGCGGGGAGCGGTCTGCGTTCATCATCGGTATGGGCGACCTGATCATGCCCTCCATACTGGTAGTATCGGCCAATGTATTCATACAGGGGTCGAAAATCGGGGGCATCCTCAATCTTCCTGCCCTTGGTGCGATCATCGGTTCGCTGGCCGGTCTCCTGGTCCTGCTCCACTTTGTCATGTCGGGAAAACCCCAGGCCGGGCTTCCGCCATTGAACGGGGGGACGATTATCGGGTTCCTTATCGGGCTGGCAGCGATGACGTGGATGTAATGGGTGGAAAAATTCCCGGAAGAATACTTTTTTTATCGGGCTGCTCCTGATTAACTGCATATTTTCATAAAACGTGTCTTGGAAAACCAGAATCCTTTTTGATAATTACGAGCAAGCCCCCCCATCGGGGTCGCCCGGCCGCATCGTCGGGGCCTCGCTGGGCAGGGCGGTTGATCCAACCCGGAAGGAAATTTTCCTGCACTGCTCCTTCTGTTTTCTCATTAATTCGTTCAATTCCCGATGTTGCAATTGTCCTCAGAATGTTGATGATAGCCTTCGAAAAATGGGGTCAAGGGGATGCTCCCCTTGGGTTGCTTCCCCCTCTGGGGGAGAGAGGGGGTCACCCTCCCTTATGTCAAAGAGAATAAGGGATCACTCGAAAGAAGGCTCACACCAGAGCAGGTATTTCTTAAAAACAGATAAAAAAAAGATGAATCAGGTTGTTATCGAGAGATCCTTTCCCGCACGGGCGGTGCGGGGCTTACGGACCTTCCGTTTCCGGACAACTACTATCTCTTCACCGGTGTCAACATCTATCTCCGTCTCTTCGGTTTCATGCTTTATGGGAGACCTGATATCCTTGACTATCTTCTTCTTTGCCTCTGCTTCCGGCTTGTGGGTCAGGATCTCTGCGAGTACCGCCTCGACACCGTCTCCGGTCTTGGTAGACATCGTCAGGTAACCTTCCCCTCCAACAAGGTCGGACTTGTTGGCAACGACAATCAATGGCACATCCACCATACCTGCAACTTCATCGCGCAGGTGGAGCTGGGCTTTCATGGAGTAGCCGCAGTGCTCTGAGGGATCGAGGATGAAGAGCACGATATCGGCAACATTCATCATGGCAGAGAGTGCCTGCCGCTCGATCTGGTTGCGTTCCTCTGCCGGGCGATCGAGAATGCCCGGTGTGTCCACGAACTGGATCCGCTCGCGGGGAAGGTCCCGGTGACCGACAATAACTCCCTTGGTGGTGAACGGGTATGCCGCCACTTCGGGGGCTGCTGATGAGACGCGTTTGATAAACGAGGATTTCCCTACATTGGGGTAGCCTGCAATCACAATGGTATACGCGTCTTCGACATGGGGGAGATGGCGCAGGACATTTCTCACTTCGTTTAAGAAATGCAGGTCCTTATCGATCTGGTGCACCATCGAAGCGAGCCGGGCTACCGCCCGCTTGCGCACAATGAGGGTGTCGGCAGCCTTGCGGGACTGCACGGCCAGCTGGTTTCCGATCATCTTGGTGTGCTTGGCAGCCCAGCCCACGGCCCCAAGGGACATTTTTATCCGCTCGATCCCGTAGAGGATATCAGCCAGTTCCCGGTAAAACGGGGGGAGGTCATCGAATTCGGGAAATCCCCGTATGATATAGACAAGGCGATCATGAACCGCTGCACCAACGGCCCGGACAAACTCTTCGTTTGCGCGTTCCTTGTTGGTCTTTTCCTTCATCTTCTTTGCTGCACGGCGGAAACTCCGGTCGAGGATCTCGTCCGCAGTTGGCACCGTCGGCATTTTTTCAAATTCCATAAATCGCCTACCTATATATTTATGGACCGTCATACGGTATATCGTTATGGACCTGTCCCTGATCCAAAAAGATATCCTCATCACCTTAATCACCCTCTACCACCGGCAGTCCCACTCCATCAAAGGCGAAGAGATTGCTGACCTGATCCAGCGCAACGCGGGGACCGTGCGCAACCAGATGCAGTCGCTCAAAGCTGTTGGCCTTGTGGATGGGGTGCCCGGCCCGAAAGGCGGGTACATTCCCACCGGTCTTGCCTATAAGGAACTCAACCTGAAAATATCCGAAGAAGGCGATTACGATGTCGCGATCAGTAAAAACGGGGTTCCGGTCAATGGGGCAAATGTCCAGGAGATCGCGTTCAACACCCTTTGCCACCCTGATGTCTGCCACGCGGTGATTAAACTGGTCGGGAGTGCCAAGCTCTTTGAAATAGGCGACCAGGTCACTGTTGGCCCTACTCCGGTCAACAAGCTCCTGATCCGGGGCGAGGTGTTCGGGAAAGACGAGTCAAAACAATCTCTTCTCATCGCCACATCAGAGATCATCTCGCTTCCCAAAAAACCGATCAGCACCTACATGAGCAGTCCGTTAAAAACCCTGACTCTTGAGAACACGCTGTTCGATGCCCTTGTCCTCTTCAATCGTGAGCATATTCACGGGGCCCCGATCCTTACGGATGGCAAACTTGCCGGTATTATCACGATAAGCGATATTGCAAAAGCCATTGAAAGGAATATTCCCCTTACAACAAAGGTTGCTGACGTCATGACAACCGATGTCGTGGAAGCCACTTCAGACACCCGGCTTTTCAGTGTGATCAACCGGTTCAAGGAGCGGGAGATCGGGCGGCTGATTGTGGTAGAAAATGGAAAACCCGTAGGCATTATCACCCAGTCTGATATCATCAGGGTGTTTCCTGCGCTTTAAAACAACATCTTTAGATATTTTGAATAGAATTGTATGGTGGAGAAGTATCTATGACTGAATTATCCCAGGCTGCAGTTGAACGAATTATCAAAAAGACCGGTGCCGAGCGTGTCAGTGCTGACGCCTGCGAGACTCTTGCAGAGCTGATGGAAGAGTATGGTATGTTCCTTGCAAAGGAAGCCAAGAAGATGTCAGATCATGCAGGCAGGAAAACCATGCGTGGATCCGATATCAGAATGGCTGCTGATATGTTTAAATGACCAAAATCAGGCATTTAATCTCAAAAACAACTCTTTTTGTCCTTTTCTTTTAGAACAGTTTAAATATTTATACGTCGTCAATTTTTTTATGACTCGTGTATTTGCCCGCACCCTTTCGCGCAAGAAGATTATGAGCAATGATGGTAAGCTTATCGGCACCCTGAAAAACATCAGGGTTGACTTTGATTCCGGGCAGGTTCTTGAGATGCTCATCCACCCGGATCAGACGTTCGATACGGCAAATTATGATATGGAAGATGACAAAATCTTAAAAATTTCCTTTGAATCGGTCAAGGATATTAAGGATTATATTGTAGTCGACCGCTTTGCGGCGCGAAGGTAGGACGCATATTTTTCAATAACTTCTACAAATCCATCCCCATATTCTTTTTCTGCAACATACTTTGCCGTTGCCTTGATATCCCGGTGGCCATTTGCAACGGTTGCCCCGATGCCGGCAGTTGCCAGCATCTGGATGTCATTGAGTGAATCGCCGACCGCAAGAAAATCTGAAGGTAAAAGCCCCATCTCCTCAGCCAGTGCGATAAGGGCCGTTCCCTTATCCACCCCACGTGACTGGAGGTGGATGGCATACCCGGTATCGAGCACCTTTACCGGGTAGTCTTTTAAGAGCATTTTTACTTCGCCGACCGGTACGGTACGGCCAAATGCCAGGTCGGCATAGCGATAGGTGGGGCTGTAGAGATCCAGCTCTGTTCCCTGCGAGTGGTAATGCGCCTGCAAGACTTCGAGTGCAGTGCGGCATACCCCCTGGTCCCCTTTGATGCGGGGGGTGCCGTTGAATCCGACCCGGAACACCCCGCCGTTCTCTGCAATGAACGTCCCATGGGTTCCGATCATTTTGCAGAGGGCATCCATGAAGCAGGAGGTATTCCCGCTTGCAAGTACCACTTCTATTCCGTCGTCTACAAGAGACCTGATAGTATTGATAGCACCGGTATTGATCCGGCGGGACGAATCCGTGATCGTCCCGTCAATATCCGTCAGGACTGCTTTTAACACGACTTGAGACCTGCCTCTTCGACAATGAACGGAGCTTCTCCCTCGGGAAGGTTGGGACTGTCCACGAGACGTGCAATACGTTTTCCGCCCTTGCTCTTGCGCAGGTAGAGACGGAAGGTGGCCGTGTGGCCGACAATGTTGCCGCCGATTGGCTTGGTCGGGTCGCCGAAGAAGACTGCCGGGTTGGACATGACCTGGTTGGTAACAAGCCCGACTCCGTTGTGCTCATCGATGAGCTTGAAGAGTTCGTGCATGTGCCGGTTCAGTTTCTGCTGCCGGGCGGCAAGGGTGCCCCTGCCGGCATATTCTGCCCGGAAGTGGGCAGTGAGCGAGTCGATGATGAAGAGTTTTACCGGTTTGTCGCTGTCCTTGAGTTCTGCCGCAAGATCGCGGGAGTTCTCAATAAGGAGCATCTGGTGGTCGGAGGTGTGAGCCCGGGCTATGTGGATATTTTGTAAAAATTCTTCCACATCCGGGATGTTATCCAGGCCGAGACCGTTTACCATCTGCTCGATACGCTCGGGGCGGAAGGTATTCTCCGTATCGATGTAGATGGCACTCCCGCCCAGTCCGCCCAGTTCTGTGGGAAGCTGCACGTTGACGGCCATCTGGTGGACGATCTGACTCTTACCGGAACCGAACTCACCGTACATCTCGGTGATGGCCTGGGTCTCCATGCCTCCGCCAAGCAGGGCATCAAGTTCAGGAACCCGGAAGGACAGTTTTTTGATATCCTTCCTCTGTTCAAAGATATCTTTTCCCGTCTTGAACCCGCCGATATCGGCAGCTTCACGTGCCGCCTTGATGATCTTTTTTGCGGTTGACTCGGATATCTCTGAGACTTCAGAGAGTTCTGCCGGCGCTGCGGTTGCGATACTTTCCACCGAGAGGTAACCAGCTTCGCGGAGCTTGTCTGCGGTGCTCGGGCCTACGCCCGGTAAATCTTCAATGCTTAATGGTCCTTCAGCCATTTCTTTACAACTCCTATGGCACAACAAGATGTTATAAACTCGCATATAACCCCGCGGAGTGCGTGGTGTGAAAGTGTCATTTATTCTTTGAGACTCTCGTTGAATCGCTGGAGATGTGCCAGTACATCCTCCGGTTTGAGAACTACCGGCTCGGCCCGTTCCGGAATAATCCGGCTTCCCTTGAGAAGCCCGGCTACCGCAAGCCCGGTGCCATGGGGAAAACTACCCTCGATCAGGTAACGGTCCGTGCCATTATCGATAAACGTGCAACCGTTCCCGTGGATGATGATCCCGGTAAAGACAATGGGCTGTGCCGTTTCATCCGGCACCCTGAATGCACTGCCCCTGCCTACGCCCAGTTCAATGCCGCCGAACCGCCCGGGTTTGGCGCTTGCATGGTAGGCCTCCACCCGGTCGCCCGTTTTTAAGGGTATCAGGGCAAAATCTCCCCAGAGAACCAGCTTGAGATCCTCGCCTTCGTCACTGACGAGAATATTTCTTACCCATGAAGCAGTTCCGCTCTTGGTGGTAAAGGAGCGGGGCTGCTGCATCTGTTTCACCTGCCCCTTTACCGAGTAGATACCCTGGTCGCTTACGGAACCCAGCGGTGTGAATGGCACGGAAATCTCCGTACCCGTGACGGCGACCGTGCTCGTTTCATCGAGACTGTAATCCCGGCCTTCGCTCTTATTGTTGGGTTTTGCCCCGGTGATATGCACCGTGGTGCCGGGAGCGATATCGTTCAGCAGTTCCGGAGCCCATGCAACGAGCCGTGCCGAACCCTTGTCATCGCCGATCACGGCTTCCACCATCTCGCTGGTAGTGCCGTCCCTGCGGGTGAATGAGCGGGGTTCGTTTATGCTGATGATGACTGCATCGAGATCCACCGGTTCATTGGAAAGGCTGTCTGCACCCGTACCCTGTGCCGGCAGGGCGCAGGTGATCTCGCAGCTTGCCTGGCGAAGGGCAAGGGCATAGATCTCTTTTGTGCTCTTTCCCGGGTGCCGGCCAATGATCTCCAGCACGTCGCCAATGACCACATCGATTGCTGCTCCGGCTTTCTCATCCCAGAGCACGACCCGGGTAGTTCCTGTCTCGTCGCCGAGAAGCAGGGTGGCAACCCAGCCCTTCTCGCCATCTGCCCGGTTAAACTCCTTGGGCTCGGTCTTGTCAATGACTTTCCCGAAAAAAGAAAAAAGGCTGGACTTTCCGCTCAGCCCCTTGATCTTCACATGCTGCCGGCCCAGTTCGCCGATCACCATCATGGCGGCGGTAGGTTCATCGACCAGGTCGCCGCATTCCTCGATCTTGGTATCTACGCGCCGTTCGAACTCCTCGGTGGTGATCAGGTCATCGACCAGTGCGTAGTGAAAGAGGACCACGGGATACTCCGCTTACTGCTGCCAGGCAGGGCGTTCCATTGTTGCGGTGATATCGGCAACCGTCTCGCCCCTGCGCATGAGTCCGGCCTGTGTTCCCTTGATCAGTACCTCGGGGCACCGCGGGCGGCTGTTGTACTGTGATGACATGGCATACCCGTAAGCACCGGCATCGAGCACCGCGATGATATCGCCGGCTGCAAGCTGGGGAAGTTTCCGGTCGGGTGCAAGAATGTCGCCGGTCTCGCAGATGGGGCCGGTTACCGTGTATTCCGAAGAGAGCGGTGCATCGGCCTTGTTTGCAACAATGACTTCGTGGTAGGAGTCATACATCGCGGGCCGGATGAGCAGGTTAAACCCTGCATCCACGTTGGCAAACCGCTTGTGGGCCGATTTTGTCGAGTTGACCCGGGTGAGGAGAATTGTCGAATCAGCAACAAGTGAGCGGCCGGGTTCAATCCAGAGTTCCGGGGTGATCCCGCAGGCCTCAACACCGGCTTTGAAGACCGGGATGACCTTTGCGGCATAGTCCTCCGGGGACGGTGACGGGTCGGTATCGTGGTGGTACGGAATTCCCAGTCCGCCACCGAGATCGATGAACTCGAGTTTCACGCCAAGGTTGGTGAGTTCCTTTGCGATCCGCATCATCACTTCGGCTGCACGGACAAAGGGTTCCACATCGAGGATCTGCGAGCCGATATGGCAGTGAATCCCGACCGGCTGGATGTTTTTACAGGCAAGGGCCTCTTGGTATGCCGCGGGAATCTCCTTGTGGGGGATGCCGAACTTGCTGGTGGCAAGGCCGGTGGCGATCTTCGGGTGGGTGGGGACTTCGAGCGCCGGGTTGACCCGGAACGCGATCTTGACCGTCTTTCCTGCTGCACGAGCCGCTGCATCGAGCTGGTGGAGTTCGTCGAGCGAATCCACCGAGACTTTCACGCCTTTTTCAACCGCGAGTTTCAGATCGGCCGGGGTCTTGGAACTGCCATTGAAGAGCAGTTTTTCCGGTGCCATACCCGCTTCAAGGGCGAGGTGGAGTTCTCCGGATGAGAAGATGTCGGCTCCTGCCCCGAGTTTGGCAAGTGCCCGCATTATCGCGAGATTGCCGTTCGCTTTTGCGGCGAAGAGCACCTGCACCTTGGGGTAACGGGCACCGAAGGCTTTTTTGTAGCTCTCGAACTGCTCGATGACTCGGTCCTCGCTCGTGACGTAGAGTGGCGTCCCGTACTGCTCTGCAAGGGCAACACAGTCCTGCCCGTTGATCTTCAGGTGACCGTTCTGCACGGTGAGATGGTGAGCGAGTTTCACAGGTTCAGCCTCCGCATGCGTTCGATGGCCTCGTTGATCCGGGCCACCGGGCGGGTGATGGCAAACCGCACATAGCCTTCGCCGCTGGCGCCAAAGCCAACGCCGGGGGTTGCAACAATACCTGCTTCATTGAGCAGTTTTGCGGAGAATGCCATGCAGTCCTTGACCGGGAGCCAGACATAGAAGGTTGCCTTTGGGGTGGGCACATCGAACCCGAGACTCCGCAGGCCGGCGATGAGCACATCGCGGCGTTCCTGGTAGATAGTGCAGGCTTCTTTCACGCAGTCCTGCGATCCGCTGAGTGCGGTGATTGCGGCGTGCTGCACCGCGTTGAAGACCCCGGAGTCCACGTTGGTCTTGACCCGGCCGAGCCCGGCAAGGATCTCGGCATTGCCGACTGCCATGCCGATCCTCCAGCCGGTCATGTTGTAGGTCTTCGAGAGCGAGTGCATCTCGATACCCACATCTATGGCACCCTTGGTTTCAAGGAACGAGGGAGCCCGGTACCCGTCAAAGGCGATCTCGGAGTACGCATTGTCCGAGACTACGACGATATTGTTATCGGCGGCAAAGTCCACGACCTCTTTGTAAAATCCGTCGGGCGCGATTGCTGCGGTCGGGTTGTTGGGGTAATTGATGTAGATGATCTTTGCCTTTCTGGCCACCTCTTTCGGGATATCGGCAAGCACGGGGACGAAGTTGTTCTGCCGGGTGAGTGGCATCTCGTGTACCTGTCCTTCGGCAAAGAGAGTGCCGGTCCGGTACACCGGGTAGCCGGGGCTCGGGGCGAGCACATAGTCGCCGGGATTGACAAACGCCTCAGCGATGTGGGCAATACCATCCTTGGAGCCCATCAGGGCAACAACTTCTTTTCCCGCATCGAGCGTGACGCCAAACCGCTGTTTGTACCAGTCGGCAACAGCGCTCCGGTACGCGGGCATACCCACGTATGACGGGTAGTGGTGGTTCTCCGGGTTCTTTGCTGCCTGGCAGAGCGATTCCACGATATGGGGCGGGGTAGCGAGATCCGGGTCTCCTACGCCGAGGTCGATGATGTCTACTCCTTTTTTCTGTTGTTCAGCTTTCATCTCGTCGATCCGTGCAAAAAGATACGGCGGGAGATTGCTCATGCGTGATGCGTACATAAGTACTTAATTTTGGCTGTGTGACGTATAGTAATTAACGCTACCAGCACATCGTCTTCGTGACTGCCTGCTGGTGTTCTGGAATACCCTTAATACATAACAATGGATAATGAGCGCTATGGAGAATAGTCCGGTAATTATCGATGCACAGGGATTATCCAAGCAATACGGGGATGTAACAGCGGTAGACGCGGTTTCGTTAACCGTGCGGAAGGGGGAACTCTTCGGCCTGCTCGGGCCCAATGGATCCGGTAAAACCACGATGATCCGAATGCTGACCGGGCAGACCCGGCCAACCCGGGGTGCGGCAACCGTGCTTGGCCTGGATGTAGAAAAGAATCCCATCGGTGTCCGTGAACGCGTGGGCATCATCCCTGAGCAGGAGACCCCGCCCAGCTTCTTAACCGCAACCGAATACCTGGATTTTGTCGGGGAGGTGCGCCATATTCCCGATGTCCGGAAAGAGGCCGACTGGTGGTTCGATTTCCTGGATTTTTCCGACAAGCGGGATGTGCTCTGCAAAGATCTCTCGCGGGGCACCCGGCAGAAACTGATGTTTACGCAGGCGTTTCTCCACAAACCTGTGCTTGCGCTCATCGATGAACCCTTAATCAACTTCGATCCCATCATGCAGCATAAGGTCAAGGATTTCCTGGCCGACTATACCAAAGCGGGCAATACGATCTTCATCTCCACCCACATCCTGGAGATCGCAGAAGAGATCTGCACAAAATTTGCGATTCTCCACAACGGAAAACTGCTCCACACCGGTACTGTTGCGGATGTAAAAGCAGCAGACCAGCATCTTGACGGGTTCTTCCTTTCACTTGTGCGGAAGGATGGCCATGTTTAAGCTCTTCACCGGCATGATGAAAGAGGAGTGGCGGATCCATTCCACCATCTTCGGCAGCCTGAGTTTTGCCCTCTTTCCGGTGATGATCTTTGGCATCGCTTTTATGGGCTCATTCCTGCTGCCCCTCTTCCGGGCAGTGATTCCCGGCTCTGACCTTGCCACCATCATTCACGCGCTCTTTCTTCTGCTCGGCATCATGGTCGGGGCATTCGGGCTGATCGGGCAGGAAGCGATGAACCGGCGGTTCGGGCAGGCAAGCCTGCTGGCCTACTCGGCAAAGAGCCTCCCTATCTCGGAAAAAGAGATATTCTGCACGTTTGTGATTAAGGATACGGTCTACTATTTCATTCTCTGGGTGCTCCCCTTTGTCGGGGGTTTTGCCATTGCCTCGCCATTTATCGGTATCCCGCTGGCCCTGCCTGCTCTCCTGCTCGTCACGCTCACGCTCGCATTTCTCACCGGGCTCGCCGGAGTGTTCTTCCTCTCTACGGTCTATGCACGTTCGAAAACGGCGCTGGGCCTGATCCTGGGACTCCTTCTTGTCGGAGGATTAGCCCTGTATCTCGGTGCCGGCATCAATATTGCGCTCCTGTTTCCGCCTCTCATGCTGTTCCATGCCTTCTCATGGGGCATGTTCGGCCTTACCTGTGCAGCGATCCTGATCCTGTCCGCAGTTGCAGTCCTGCTCTTTACGGCAGAATATACGGACACCACGAAACGGTACGCAAATGCGATGGCGCCGCTTTCCCGGAGGTTATCATTTTTCCCCCACCCCCCGCTTGCCGCCAAGGATCTTATCGATATGCGGCGGAGTGGAAGTCTTGTCGGCCAGACGATCTTTTCCTTCCTCATCCCACTCGGGCTCCTCTGGTTTTTGCTCTCGGTGCTGACGCAACTGCTCCCCCCGGGCGGGGTCCTGCTGCTCTTTGCCATTCTTACCGGCGTGATTGCCTCTACGATGTACACGTGGATCACGGCGTTTGATTCCTACAGTACGTATACAACCCTGCCGGTCAGTGTCAGGACACTCCTGACGAGCAAGATGTGCAGTTTTACCGTGCTCCAGGTTATTCCGGTTGCCCTGATTATAGCCGTCAGCCTGCTATCAGGCGGGGTTGCGTACCTTGTCCCGGCACTGGCAATCTGCCTCTCTGTCTCGTTCTTCTCCCTGTCGGTAACGATCTGGCTCACCGGTCTTGCCCCATCTGTCCTTGTCTATGATGCAAAGGTCCTGCTCATCTATCTCTTTGTGCTGGGAGTTGCGCTGATCGTGCTTATCGCTCTGGCGTTCATCAACCCGTATTATGCGCTCCTGTCCGTGCTGCTCTTCCTGCCGGCATGGCTGTTCATCCGGGAAAGTTATGTGAAATGGGAAGATCTCGACCAGCCGACATTTTAATGGAGAAACTCATGGAATCACCGGAAATTGTAGTGATTTTCTGCACGATACCTGCTGCAGAATCAGAAGCCATGGCCCGGGCACTCGTGGAGCGAAAGCTCGTTGCCTGTGTCAATGTCGTTCCGGTACATTCCTATTACCCGTGGAACGGGGAGTTCTGCTCGGAGCCGGAGCACCTGCTCATTGCAAAGACCCGGGAATCGATGAAAACCGATGTCATTGCTGCTATCCGGCAGTTGCACAGCTACGAAGTGCCCGAGATCATCGCAGTGCCGGTCATTGCGGGGTATGCCCCCTACCTTGCGTGGGTGCAGGATGAGACAAAAGATGAGGTTTGAAAGTCATTCGCTCCCCTTTCATGGCGGGATGCGCAAGATTATTGCCTGTAGTGAATAATGAAACTGTACCAACCAGCAGGGGAAGGTCAAAAAGTGACAGGTGAACCAACCACACAACCGGCAACCGCACTTCTCGTGCTCGGGTGCCCGCAGGTACCGGTGCAGACAAGTATTGCTCTGTACCTGATCAACCGGCTCAAAAAGGCGGGTATCGTTCCTACTGTTGCCGGCAACAAGGCAGCAAACACGCTTCTCGTTGTTGCAGATCCCGACCGGCATTACCTGGGCGAGGTCATGGACCTTGACCGGGCGGTTGTCATGATCACCGGGAAGAAGCGGGACTTTGACCGCTGTTTTGTCTTTATCCATAATGATGCCGGGATCACCTATGCCGGGACCATGAGTGCGATCTCGAAAGCGAAGGTTTACTCCATTATCTATGGTGAGCATTACGAGGACCTGGTCAAACAGATAGACTTCCCCTGCACTACCATTGCGGCAAAAGCCGTGCATAATCCCCTGCCATTAAAGAAAGCGCTTGACGAGGTGGCACCATGGGCTGCGTAGAATCGATGAATTACGAGATCGTGCTCAGGGATGCGACCTTTAAGGAATCCCGCGATTTTATCAAAAAGACCTATGCCGAGTTCCGGGATGTTGAACCCGGGTTCAAGGTCTTTGATGTCCACGTGATCGGGTTGCCCCCGATTGCCATAGGGCTTGACGGGGATTTTGTGATCTTTCCCTATACCAAGCCCTGCCATGGCACGTTCCTCCTGCGGGTTGAGGATAAGGATGAGGCAGCACGATTGCGTGCGCTTAAAAAGTGAATATTTGTCATTTTAAAATGGATACAGTAAATAATATACAGGGCCAATAATCAGAATATCAGACAGGTATGCCATGACGAACAAGGGAAAAATTCTCCTGATGGATGACGAGCAGATAATTCTTGATGTTACTCAGGAAGTCCTGAAGTTCCTTGGCTATGAAGTGATGTTTGCCCGTGAAGGTCAGGAAGCAATCGATCTTTATAAACAAGAGAAAAATGCCGGCGCTCCTTTTGACCTGGTTATACTCGATCTCTCCATCCCTGAAGGTATGGGGGGAAAAGATACAATCGGGCAGTTAAAAGCATTTGATCCCGATGTTAAAGCGGTTGTGTCAACCGGTTATGCCAATGATCCCGCGGTGCTGGATTTCATTGGATTCGGCTTTTCCGGAAAACTCTCGAAACCGTATAAGATCAATGAACTGAAAAGTATCCTCGAACAGATGATCAAAAAATAAGGGATGCGTCCGGCAGTTCAGCTGTTGTTTTCGTTTTTGGCGCGGATTTTTCCAATCGCTTCTTCTACTGCCCGTCGCACATACTCGTCGTTATCATCTTTTATTTTCATCAGTGGTTCGAGTGCCCGCAATTCACCGATATTGCCGAGTGCATCTGCAGCACCCCACCGGACATACCAGTCAGAATCTTTCAGCGACTGGACCAGGGTGTCGACCGATGCATCACTGCCCAGTCTGCCGAGAGCCCACGTAGCAGGTACCTGTACAAAGGAATCAGATTCCTTCAATGCCTTTATCAGGCAGACTGCGGCTTTCTTGTCCCCGATCTTACCCAGGGCATCAGCAGCGCTCCAGCGGACATACCAGTCCAGGTCATTTACTGACTGGATCAGGGGTTCGACCGCCCGGTGATCCTTGATCTCGCCGAGTGCCCATGCAGATTTCACGCGCACCCACCAGTTCTGGTCTTTTAACGCAAAGATCAAAGATTCTACTGCAGGTTTGCCGATCAGGGAGAGTGCCAGTGCGCTCCGCCACTGGAGATCGGTGTCTTTCTCCTTGAGCGTGGCGATAAGATGGGGAATGGCAGGTTCGCCTATTCCCGCCATGATATGGGTGGCATGCCAGCGGATATCCTGATCTTTTTCAGACATTGCCCGTACGAGATGGGGAATTGCTACTGCCCCGATCCTGCCCAGGGCGAGCCCGGCCAACCAGCGCACATCCTGGTCCGGCTCTTTTAAGGCCCTGATAAGGGGCTTGACTGCCGGCTCACCGATATCTCCGAGAGCAAGTGCAGCTCTCCACCGTATCCCGAGATTGTGGTGACGGATTGCCTTGATCAGGCTGTCCATATCCATGCCACTCGTGGTATGGACAGAATACGCTGTTTTTTCTGAATTTATCGTTTCATAACTTATCGTTCTCACCCCAGTGTCTGTGCGTGGATGTACGGTGGGTTTTTTTTGGGATTGATCATTTTTGTCTCTCTCCTGCAGAGAATGGCACAATCCGGTAACCGTTTGATGTTTTTTTATTACTTTCTATAATATTACTCTGTATTAAGGATGATAGGCAACGCCCGGCTATTTTAATATAACTAATCGGATTTTTTGTTACGGTGCGGTTTTTGTCACCCGGCGGGAAAAAACCGGGGTGCTTTGATGCCAAATTATTTAGCACCTCTGGCAGTATGAGATTATACGGGGATCTGAGATGAACGACGTATCTGTTCTGGTTGGGGGAAAGGCAGGAGACGGTATCAACAGTGCCGGGGCAATGGTAGCCCAGTTGCTGAACCATCTTGGCTATCGCATCTATCTCTATTTCGATTACCCGTCCCTGATCCGGGGCGGGCACAACTTTGCCATCATACGGGGCCGGGAACAGGATATTGGAGCCTGTCGCAACCATGTCGATTTTGTCCTGGCGCTGAACGCAGAGACCATTGAGCGGCACAAAGAACAATTCACGGATAAAACCGTCATCATCTCCAATAAGGATCTCGTAAACAACGGGGGTCATGGTATTCCGGTAAAGGCGATCCTTGCCGAAGAAAAAGCACCGGCAATTATGGGAAATTCAGCGCTCATCGGGGGATTTGCCCGGGTGGCAGGGATCGGGTGGGAGACGGTTGAAGCGGTGTTCCGCAGGCATATCCCGAAGGGAGCCGACCTGAACCTTGCCGTGGCAAAAAGAGCGTTCGATATGCTCGATCCTGTCAATCCAATAAAAAAATGTGAGAGCCAGCCCCGGTCCCTGGTATCGGGAAATGAAGCGATCGGCCTGGGACTGGTCCGGGGCGGGCTGGACGCCTATGTCTCGTATCCCATGACCCCCTCTTCGAGTATTCTCCACTTTCTTGCCGAGGAGAAGGACCGGTTCGGGATCATGGTTGTGCATCCAGAAAACGAGATTGCCGTAATCCTGATGGCCCTTGGATTTGCCTATGCGGGGAAAAAGGCGGCGATCGGCACCTCCGGTGGCGGTTTCTGCCTGATGACAGAGGGACTCTCGCTTGCCGGCATGGCAGAAATTCCTGTTGTGCTCGTTGTCTCCCAGCGAACCGGCCCTTCAACCGGACTTCCCACGTATACCGGCCAGACCGATCTCCAGTTTGTCCTCCATGCCGGGCAGGGGGAGTTTCCCCGCCTGATTGTTGCCCCGGGCGATGCACAGGAAGCCCTGGACTGGTCTGACCGTGCAATGGATATTGCATGGAAATGCCAGGTCCCTGCGTTCATACTTGTCGACAAGACCCTTTCTGAAAGCACGTATAGTGTTGATCCGGCTTCGGCCCGGAATACCGTGAGCACGGGTGAGCCCCTGTGGGATGGTAAGGCCCCCTATCGCCGCTATGAGTATGCAGCATCCGGCTGCTCTCCCCTGGCATTTCCCGGTATGAACGATGCGGTAGTAAAGGTGAATGGTTATACGCACGAAGAAGCGGGAATCACGGTAGAGGATGCAGGCACCACCATACTGATGACAGAAAAACGCCTGAAAAAAGGAGAAGCCCTGATCAAAGTCATAGAGGACTATCCCGGCGTGATCCAGTCGGGTTCGCCCGGCGCATCCACAGCCCTGTTCTGCTGGGGATCGACAAAAGGTGTCTGTGAAGAGGTGGCAGCAGAACTTGGTCTTCGGGTGATACGCCCGGTTGTGCTCGCCCCGTTTCCGGCGGATTCGATTAATAAACTCCTTGCAGGAGTGAAACGGCTGATTGCGGTTGAAGAGAATGCCACTGCCCAGCTGGCAGCACTTGCAGAGCAGCAGGGAATCAGGGTCAACGCAAAGATCCTGCGATATGACGGGAGGCCGTTTACCGTAGAAGAACTGGTCCTGCGGGTAAAGGAGGCGGGTATCTGATGACCCGGACACTTATTACTGAAGCCCAGAACACGTGGTGCCCGGGCTGCGGGAACTTTGCGCTCCAGCATACGATAAAAAACCTGCTGGCTGACTATGAAAAGGAAGGAAAATCGCTTGATAATGTTGTTTTAGTATCCGGTATCGGCTGCCATGCAAAGATCGCCGATTATCTCAATATCAACAGTTTCTATGCCCTGCACGGGAGAGCGATCCCGGCAGCAACCGGTATAAAACTTGCTAATCCCGCGCTCACGGTGATCTGTTGTGTCGGCGACGGAGATGCATATGCCGAGGGGCTTGACCACCTGATCTTTGCCGCAAAGCGCAATATCGACATAACCGTGATCGTGCACAACAACCGGGTTTACGGCCTGACTACCGGTCAGTACACCCCGACATCACCCCTTGGGTTCAAAGGAAAATCAACCCCTTCCGGTACCGCGGAATATCCCTTCAACCCGGTCGAACTCATGCTCGCGAGCGGCGCGGGCTTCATTGCCCGGGGATATACCCGGAAGATGGAGCAGTTAAAAGAACTGATACGTGCGGGTATTGCCCACAAGGGTTTCTCGTTCATCGATGTGCTCCAGATTTGTGCCACGTTCTTCCCGGTAACTGATTATTACGATGCTCACGTGTATGATCTGCCCGTTCAGGGCAAGCCGGATTTTGAAGCTGCCTGTGCCCTTGCCCGCGAATGGGATTACAACAGCGATGCCCGGATCGCGCTTGGTATTTTTTACCAGCGTGTTCTTCCCACCTTTGAAGACCGGATGATCACCCGCCCTCTCGAAAAAGAAGTGCGCGATCGTGCCATACGCGAGTTTCTTGAGACCCGGACATGAGCTTTGTTCCGTGATTCCCAGTAACTAAGTAACCTGCTTCCGGACAATGCGATGAAAAAGGAATATACATCTGAATAGTCGACCAACGATGTACCGGGAGCAACAACGAATGAGCGTGGTAAAACCTGTCGTACCCGTAGTGACCGGGCCGGATCCTGCATCCCGGACCGGGGTGCTCCGCCTGCTGGTAATCCCGTTTGCTATCTATGTGGTCTGGATGATCCTGACATCCCTGTTCGAAGGAAACGCCCGCCTGTTCCTGTCACAGGATTTCCTGGGAATTATTGTGTACACAGTCGTAGCATGTATCATTACCGGCATGATCATTCCCGTGTACTGCCTGCGTGAATCGTTTGTCACCGGTGCTGTAAACCTGTTCCAAATCGGATTCCGGGAATCGCGTCGGACCCTGTCCGCAACTGCCCTGACCTCCTTTGCCTGTTATCTGATCGTTGTACTGGTCCTGCCGTCCGGCACGGACCGGTCCGCATTCGCCTTTAACTTCCTGCTCCTGCTGCCGACAGCAATTGCATCGGTAATGGTCTGCTGGGTTCTTCTGGGAACACATGTACAGGCATTCGTGCGGAGTGGGGGTACGGTCATATCGATCGCTGCCGGAAGCCTGGTTACCGCGTGGCTTTTCTGTATCACCTCCTTTGCACACAGCCCTCCGGCCAGCCTGCAGCCTGCGCTGGTGGGATTCCTGGTGCTCGGGCTCGTTGCAGCGGTCTTTTTCTTTGCGGTCCGGGATGTCTATGCTGCCAGTATCCTTGTTGCGTCAGGACTGGCATTGGTTATGGCAGGCCGTGTCGGGATATCGGGCATGGAGGCGGCATTGCCCGCAGTAGCTGGTTCTGCAATCCTTGCGGTTCTCACCCTCTTTGGCATACACCTGTATTTTGCCCGGAATTTCAGGACCGTGCGGGTACCGGCATAACTGATGTTTCGGTCAGCCGGATCCCCGACAAAAAATCTTATACGCATATGCACCGAAAGTAACGGGTATGGATAAGAAAATCGGTAACGGATTATTAATCTGTGCACTTGTTGTTTTTGCGGTACTGATTGCCGGGTGCTCCGATCAGTCATCTTCCGGAACGACACCGGTGCCTACAACTGCAATGCCTGAATCGAAGTATGTGGCAGGAGATATCGTAGCCAAATCCGCGTCATCAACGGACCAGATGTTGTATGTTATCACGAAGTACGACCCGGCAAGCGATATGTACACCCGTGCCTGGATCTATAAAAATGCTGACGGGAAGTGGGGGCACTTCATTGATAATAAAGTAGAAACCGTTGAGAGATTCCTTGTCGAAACAGTCTATCCGGTAAAATTAGCTCATGTGACGGTCTCGGCCATACCGGTTGTTACGACAACCATTCCTACAGCTGTCCAGACAACCGCTTCCGGCAGTACTCCTGCGGTGACGGGGATATCTCCAGCAAGTGGTGCCACGGATGCATTAGCAGGCGCAACCATCACCGGTACGAATTTCGAGAACGGTGCAACGGTGAAGTTGATGCGTGCCGGCTACCCGTCAATCACGGCAACGGGCGTATCAGTCTCCTCCTCAACTTCAATTGCGTGCACGTTCAAACTCAGCGCTGATGAGGGCAGCTGGAATGTCCAGGTCACCAACCCCGGAGGGCAGTCGGATACCAAGTACGGTGCATTTACCATCGGCCAGGCACCCCCGATTCTCACGGGCGTTTCACCCACAACCGCTGAACTGGGGGTTACCCAGCTGCCGGTTACTATCAATGGCCAGAATTTCAACGAGGGCGTGAGAGTAACCTTTGTCCAGGGATCAACCGAACTCAATTGTGTCACGCCGACGTCCATTGATACCACCAAGATTACCTGCATTCTTAATATGAAGATTGCCGATGGTGGCAAAGTTGGTCTTTGGGATGTGAAAGTGCTCAATATCGAGGGCCAGCAGACCGGTACCCTGACCGGGAAATTTTCGGTCAGCAATTCAACCAGTACCTAACCCCAAATATTTTTTCCGGGATCTTTTTTGAGTAACTTTTTTTGTTATCCATTTTTCATCAGTAATCGCTTAGTTCCGGTGTAATTCAGTGCACGGTAATGGTTTTTCCTCTCATCCTACCACAAACTATTAACACCGCCGATCGGTAAAAAATAGGTAATCATGGTCGAAGCGTTCCTCGCCTCACCGGTGTTTGCCTTTGTGGTGCTGCCGTTCCTGATCTTCTGTGCCCGCGTCTGCGACATGAGCCTCGATACAATCCGGGTCATCTTCATGTCGAAAGGGATCAAGTACCTCCCGGCAGTTATCGGGTTTTTCGAAGTGATTATCTGGCTGCTCGCTATCGGGCAGGTGATGAACAACCTGACAAATGTGGTCTGCTATATTGCCTACGGGGCCGGGTTTGCCACCGGGACCATTGTAGGTATGGCAATCGAAGAAAAACTCTCTCTTGGGCTTACCAGTGTGCGTATCATCACCAAAGCGGATCCAACCGCTCTCATCCAGTATTTTAAGACACATAATTATGGGGTAACGAGTATTGACGGGGAAGGGGTAACGGGCCGGGTGAAGATGGTTTTTACGATCATCAAACGACAGGATCTTCCCCACGTGATCAGTATCATCAAGCAGTTCAACCCCAATGCTTTTTATTCCGTAGAAGAGGTAAAATCCGTAGCAGAAGGTGTGTTTCCTGAACGGCCATCCCGGGGTATTTTTTCCTGGATGAATTCCCTCCGCTTTTCCCGGAAAGGAAAATGATTCCCGGTAGGCAAAGGTCTGATTTACTGGTGAAAACCATTCCTGTTGTCATATCTGCTCTCCGCCCGGTCACGGATTTCTGGTTTACCTTCACTACTTGTGCATACCGGGCCGCAATTGGTATTCCGGCTGATCACCAATACCTTCTTTTTCTTACAGGGTGACGAGAACTTAAGCGGAGTTTTCATGCCAATCCATCAGGTTCATGTGGAGAATTTCAAGAGTTTTTCCGAACTCGATATCGATCTGTCCCGGTTCAACGTGGTTATCGGTTCGAATGCAGCAGGAAAATCCAATTTTATCAGTATTTTCAAGTTCCTGCGCGACATCGCACGTCATGGTCTGGTGAATGCAATTGCCCTACAGGGGGGTTCAGAATATATCCGGAATGCAAATATCGGGCATGCACGGGATCTCGTGGTACGGGTCTCCTATACCCCGGATCAGAAAATGGATATTATCGATGATAAAAGCCGCGAGAATTCTTTTCTCGGGATCCAGTCGTGCGAATCCTCCTATGAGTTTGCACTCCGGTTCGATGCGGATGGGGATGGGTTTGCCGTCATAACAGACCGGCTCGTGATTGGATGTGAGGTCTCCTCGTGTGAAAGAAAGGGAACGGGTTATACAAAAAACCACACCCTGGGACACGGGGAGATACAGGTGATTAATGAAAAGGGCAACGTGAAGTTTGCCGTACATCTTCCCGAAGGATGCCCCCTGTCTGAAAACGATATCATCCCGGCCTTTTTCCGCGGGGTACATCTGCCGAAAAACGCCCTCCTGCTCGAGAGCTCGTATGCCTATCCGCTGCCGCACGTGGAAAAATTCTTTGACCGGATTGCAGTGTACGATATCGATCCAAAACTCCCGAAGCGGGGAGCAGTGATTACCGGAAAACGGGATCTTGAGGAGGATGCCAGTAATCTTGCGGTAGTGGTAAAAACCATCATTGACAATCCCGAAAAGAAACGGAAATTCTCAAACCTGCTCCGCGACGTTATGCCCTTTGTAGAGGATTTCTCGGTAAAGAAGTTCATGGATGTCTCTCTTATCCTTACCCTCCGCGAACGGTATGCTAAAAGCTACGATCTTCCCGCTTCTTCCATGTCAGACGGGACCATCACCATCTTTGCCCTGATCATTGCGCTTTATTTTGAAGATAAACCGTTCATTGTCATCGAAGAGCCGGTAAGCCATATCCACCCGTTCCTGGTTGCCCGTGTCATGGCGATGATGAAAGAGTCATCCGAACGAAAACAGCTGATGATCACCACTCATAGCACCGAGGTAGTCAAGCATGTCAGCATTGAAGATATCCTGCTCCTGTCAAGGGACAGCGAGGGTTTCTCGATAATCTCGCGCCCTGCCGATAAAGAAGAAGTCAGGACATTTCTTGAAAATGAGATCGGGATTGAAGAGCTCTATGTCCAGAACCTGCTGGGATTGTGAGCATGAAAAAACGGCTGTTTATCCTTGTCGAAGGGGAAGATGATATCCGGTTCTTTGGCCGCGTTATCAAACCCCTTTTCGTGTCACGGTACGAATCGATCGAGATCATACCGTATGCAAGTATCAAGCGGGTGAAGGTGAACAATTTTTTAAAAAGTGTGCGGCAGATGAAAAATGATTACATCTTTGTTGCAGATATCGATACAGAACGCTCGGTAAGGGATAAAAAACAGCTCCTCTACTATCATTTCGATAATATCTCCGGCCACCGCATCGTCATTGTAATCAAGGAGATCGAGAGCTGGTATTATGCCGGGATTTCAGAGACTGCTGTACGCGATCTCGGGGTTGCTGATCTTGCGGCTACCGATGAGCTTTTCAAGGAAGATTTCAACAAGCTTATGCCCCGGCAGTTCGATTCACGGATCGATTTCATGTTCGAGATCCTCAAATCCTTCTCGCTTGAAACGGCAGTTCTGAAAAACCGTTCATTCAGGTTCTTTGTTGAACGATACCATCTTGCCCCCGTTATTGCGGATAAAAGCCAGTCCTGATGCATGGACCCGGATAAGGTAGTTGTGCACTATCGAAATGATTATTTCAAATATCCACGCTATTTACGTAACAAACAAACCTTTGGAGGTTTTTATTTTGTCAGAAAAATACGTATGTGCCATATGCGGGCATGAATACAATCCCGATATAGGAGAACCGCTGCAGAATATTCCCCCGGGAAAGGAATTTCAGTCTTTGCCTGATGACTGGCTATGCCCGGTCTGCGGGGCAGCAAAAAAATTGTTTAACCGGAGTGGGAACTGATTGCTATGGTTTCGCGGGAAATTACCACTGGAATCTTCTGGGTCGGAGCTCTTGATTTTGACCGGCGTCTCTTCGATGCCTTAATCCCGCTCCCGAACGGCACGAGCTATAATTCTTACCTGGTTAAGGGTAGCGAGAAGACCGCGCTTATCGACACCGTCGATCCTGCCAAGGAGTTTGAGCTGGTCTCAAACCTGCTCAAGCTCGGTATCGAATGCATAGATTACGTGGTTGTCAATCATGCCGAACAGGACCATTCCGGCTCCCTGCCGATGATCCTCGAATTTTACCCGAGTGCAGTAGTAGTGACCAATGAGAAGTGCAAAGAATTGCTCATTGCCCTGCTCCAGCTCCCGGAAAACCGGTTTAAGATCATTAAGGATAAAGAGACCCTTTCGCTGGGTGACCGGACGCTCGAATTCCATATGACCCCGTGGACACACTGGCCGGAGACACAGGTAACGTACCTTAAGGAAGACCAAATCCTCTTCTCCTGCGATCTCTTCGGGTTCCACATGGCCACGTCCGACCTGTATGTAACCGATGAAGCTGAATGCTACCGGTCGGCAAAACGGTACTATGCTGAGATTATGATGCCGTTCCGGAACAGCATAAGGGGTTACCTGGAGACAATAAAGGCACTCCCGCTCAAGCAGATCGCGCCCAGTCACGGTCCGATCCACAAATCCCCGCAGTTTATACTGGATGCCTATGCTGACTGGACTTCAGATACGGTGAAAAACGAAGTAGTAATCCCGTATATCTCGATGCATGGCAGTACAGAAAAGATGGTAGAGTACCTGACAAATGCCCTGATCGCCCGCGGGATAACGGTAAAACCGTTCAACCTGAACGTTACGGATATCGGCGATCTTGCTCTTGCACTGTTGGATACAGCCACTGTTGTCGTGGGGACTCCCACGGTGCTCTTCGGCCCCCACCCCAAGGTAGTGTATGCCACCTACTTAGCCAACGTGCTCAAACCGAAGGTCCGGTATGCATCAGTAATTGGATCGTATGGCTGGGGCGGTAAAACTGCAGAGATGATTGTAAAGATGCTCGACCATGTCAAGGTCGAAGTCCTTGAGCCGGTTATTGTCAAAGGGCAGCCGAATGAAGCGACGTTAAAACAGCTCGACCGCCTCGCAGACGATATCTTAAAGAAGCATAGCGAGATCAACATTGTGTAAGAATGGAGGCACATTTATGGCAAAAATGTTTGAAGTATACAAATGTGAAGTATGCGGGAACATCATCAAGATAGTACATGCATCCAATGGCAACCTGGTCTGCTGTGGAAAGCCAATGGTCCTGCAACTGGAAAAGACCGCTGACGCGGGTAAAGAGAAACATGTCCCCGTGGTAGAGAAGTCCGGTGCGGGCATTGTTGTGAAAATCGGATCGGTTCCGCACCCCATGGAAGAGAAGCACTATATCGAGTGGGTGGAAGTGCGGACCGGCGAGAACGTCTATATCCGCGGGTTCAAACCCGGTGAAAAACCCGAGGCGGAATTCTGTATTCCTGATGCCAGTGCCAAGGTACGTGTATACTGCAATGTGCACGGGCTCTGGACGAACAAATCCTGAGTATCCCCCTTTTTACACCCCGACGAGGGGCAAACACTAATAGAATCTCAGGGGCAATTCTTTAGCAATGCACCGGCTTGAGCATCTTTCCACGATTATTGCCGATCTGGGCGATATTTTTATTTTTATTGCCCCGATAACCTGCATTCCGCTCATTGTCGCGGTTCTTTTCTCCGAGTGGAATATGCTCCTGCCCATGCTTGCCGTGCCCGTTACTTTCTACCTCATAGGCCTCCTCATAAGGAGCCTGCCCCGTCCCCAGCGGAGCGTGAGACTTTCGACAGCATTCTGCTCGGTTGCACTCTTCTGGCTTACCAGTGCGATGGTGAGTGGCCTGCCGTTCATGCTCGGGCTGCATATGGGATTTACCGATGCGCTTTTTGAGGGTATGGCCGGCTGGACCGGCACTGCGTTTTCCATGATGCAGTCCTTAGAGACGGCCCCCCATACTCTCCTCTTCTGGCGATCTTACATGCAGTGGATCAGCGGTATCGGGATTATCGCATTTGCCATTTCAATAGCAAGCAGCACAGGTCTTTTCCGGTCAAAGATCCTCCGCACGGAAAGCAGGGACGAACCGCTGATGCAGGGGATTGTCTCTGCCGGGCGGGCACTCTGGAAGATCTACGGGATCCTGACCTTTCTTGCCATTGGCCTCATCCTGTTCACCGGTCTCTCCTTATGGGAATCGGTCAATCTCGCGCTTGCCACTATATCCACAGGAGGTTTTACCCTGCACGAGGGGGGCATCCTGTATTATAACAGCGTGCTGCTGGAGATTATCCTCATCCCGATCATGATCGCAGGGGCCCTGCCGTTCAAACTCTATTATCTTATAGCAGAGAACCGGCGCTGGAGCCTGTTTGGCGACGAACAGGTCAAACTCTTCTTTATCATTGTGGCCCTGGGAACGGCAGTCCTGACCTATGATCTGGTCTTTTTTAACAACCTTGACTACCTGCCTGCCCTGCACCAGGGCCTGTTCATGACCATATCAGCCGTTACTACTACGGGTTTTTCGATTGCAAACCTCCACACGTGGGCCAGTGTAACGATCCTCTTTCTTGCCATGCTGATATTTATCGGGGGTGCGAGTGGCAGTACTGCCGGGGGAATTAAGGTACACCGGGTCATGCTTGCGGTCAGGGCACTGCTCTGGTGGTTCCGGCGTCTCTTTGTCAGTGGCAAGGTGCTCCTGCCGTTCCGGTTCGATGGCCGGGTGATCCCGAAAGCAACAGCAGAGCTTGAAGTCTCAAAAAACATGCTCATCATCATCCTTTCGGTCGGGGTCATCTTTGTTGCATCTCTTGCTGTTATCCAGTCCCATATCACTACTTTTTCCATGACCGAGATCGTGTTTGACGTGGTCTCCGCGTTCTCTACCTGCGGTATAGGTTCCGGCTATGTATCTCCTGATATGCCCCTCATCTCGAAATGGATCTTTATCGGTGTCATGTGGGTGGGCCGGCTCGAAGTGATCCCGGTAGTGATGCTTATTATGGCTGTTTTTGGCAGACAGGAATAACCGGTCCGGGCTGCCTGCACGCCTTCAACACAACTTTACTTTTGTTAACATCAGGAGATCTAATATAAATTGCCACTCCATAGTACGGTGATGAAACAGATCGCCCTGTATGGCAAGGGGGGTATCGGCAAGTCTACCACCTCGGCCAATCTCTCCGCTGCGCTATCAGGTATGGGGCTTGATATCCTCCAGGTCGGGTGCGATCCCAAGCGTGACAGTACCCGGATGCTGATGCATGGCCGGTTTATCCCCACGGTCATGGACCTGGTCCGGGTCAGGGGTGAAGCACCGATTACCTTAGATGAAGTCGAGTTTACCGGGTTTAACGGCGTCCGCTGTGTTGAGGCGGGAGGCCCGGAGCCCGGTGTCGGGTGTGCAGGGCGGGGGATCATTGCCACGTTCCAGCTGCTGGAGAAGTTCGGGGCCTTGAAAGGCGATGTTATTGTATACGATGTGCTCGGCGACGTTGTCTGCGGCGGATTTGCCATGCCGATGCGCGAGGGATATGCACAGGATGTCTACCTGGTAACCTCCGGTGAACTGATGTCCCTGTACGCTGCCAACAACATCTGCAAGGCAATCCAGCGCCTTTCTTCAAGGACAAAAAGCACCTGCCGGCTGGCCGGGGTGATCTGCAATGCCAAGAACCAGCCGAATGAAGAGGAGCTGGTGGCAGAGTTTGCAAAACGCGTGAACAGTTCTCTTATCCAGTTCATCCCCCGTGACCGGGTCGTGCAGCTTGCCGAACTCAACCGGAAAACGGTCATCGAGTATGAACCGGAATCCACGCAGGCTGAATGCTACCGCACCCTTGGCAAACGGGTGATGGAAAATACCCATTTCACCATCCCCACACCGTTAGAGATTGATGAGCTTGAATCCCTTGCCTATTCATACATCTAGATTCGGGGGCTGCACCCTCACCGGGGCACTCTCGGTGACAACCCATGTCCGCAATACGGCGAGTATTGTCCACGGGCCAAAAGGGTGTACGCACCATAACTTCTCCCTGCTGCATGCCACCGGCCTTGACAATGAAACTGTCACCCTGCCCGATCTGGTCTCTACTGCCCTGTGCGAGAGCGATATTGTGTTTGGCGGGGAGAGCGCCCTGCTCCGGACCCTTGAGTCTGTAGCAGAACGCGGTGTGGATGCGATCTTCGTCCTCTCTACCTGCATTGTTGACACGATTGGCGATGATGTAGATGCCATCTGCAGCAGGGAATACGGCGTGCCCGTGGTCATTGTACCAACTGCCGGTTTCCTCGGGGGAACCTTCCAGAACGGGGTGGCAAATGCCCTCTGTGCGCTTGCCGGTACTGCCGAATCCTGCCCGGTTACCGACTGCGTGAATATCATCGGCGAGAAGAATCTCGAATATGAGGTTGAGGAGAACTATGCAGAAGTTGCCCGTCTTTTGGGAACATTCGATATTCCGGTCAACCTGCGGTTCGTGCATGATATCACGTTCGACGAGATCGGGACACTTGGTGCAGCCCGGCTCAATATCCTGAGGGAACCTGCGCTCATTCCCGTGGGAAATTTCCTGAAAGAGCGTTTCGGCACACCCTTCATCCCGACATTTCCCCTCGGGCTCTCCGGCACCCTCTCATTTTTAGAAGCAGTTGCCGGGACGTTTGGTACAGACTGTAGCGCTGCGCTCGAAAAGGAGCGACAGTTCCAGGAAGATACCCTTGCCGGGTTTTCCGATCTCATGGGAAAGGATGCATCGTTTGACCCTGCAATGCACGATCCCGACAGCGTGTCTTCTTTTGCTGAAGTGGCAGAGGCATTGCGGATCAATATGAACCAACCGGGCTCAGATGGCGTTTCGCTCGGTCCCGGAACCCCAGTGGGAACGACCGGCGTGCGGCGGATGCTTCACCGCTGGAGGCGCCAGCTGCATGCCTGAATGCACCAATCCCCTCTGGCCCTGTGCCATGACCGGGGCCGCTGCCTGCCTTGCAGGATTCGAGGGGATGACGGTTGTGATCCATGGATCGAGCGGCTGTTACTATTATCCCACCACGCTCCTTCGCGCCCCCCTGCATGGCACCTTCATCCTTGAACACGAGATCATCTTTGGCTCGGAGGACCGGCTCAATGAAGTGATCGGCGGGTTGTCCGGAAAGGGCAAACGCATTGCGGTGATAACGACCTGTGTTCCGGCAATTCTCGGTGAGGATATCCGGTCCATGCTCGAAAAGCACGATGTGATCCTTGTGGACAGCCCGGGTTTTTCCGGGGATGTTGAAGCGGGATATAAAAATGCCCTCTCGATACTGGAACCCCGGGTTGATCCGGATGCCAAAGGGGTGAACATCGATGGCGCCTGCCTGTTCGATCCCTTCTCTGCGGGCAATGTGCAGGAAATCCGGCGATTATTGACGATGGCCAGTATTCCTGTTGGCACGGTATTTTCCCATGACCGGCTCGACAAGGTCCGGCATGCATCACCCTATACGATCGGCACGAACGAGGATTTCGCGAGCGGAATTGGTGAGTATTGTGGCGGAACGCTCGGGTTTAAAGCGATCAAGTCTTCATTCGGAAGATTAAGCGAGTTATTCGAAGATGCGGATGTGGACCGGGTCTTTTCCGAGATCGAACAGCAGGAGGAACGGATGGTCAGGGCATGTGACAAGTACCTGCTTCGGTTCGATCCTCCTTCTGTGGTTATCTTTTCTGGTTTTTCCTATGCCCTGCATGTGGCAGAGACGCTCGAACGCTATCTGGATGCGGATATACGGTGCATTGGTTCACGCAATGCCCCGGGCTCATCGAAATACCCGGTGGAACAGGTTACCGGGCTCGAGGGGGTAAAATCCCTGATCGGGCAGTATAATCCTGACCTTGTGATGGGCTCATCCTTTGAGCGATCGGTTTCTGATGCCCGGGCGTTTACCGGAATCACACCCCCTCTACGGGGGACCATCCGGCTTGCCCCAACCCCCTTTGCTGGGATAAACGGCACCCTCTCTCTCGTGGAGCAGGTACTCAATACCTGCATGGACCGGAAACCCGGCCGGCCCTGATCGCCTTTTTCCCGGTGAATTGATTACCGCTCCCCCAGCGCCTTTTAAGTGATTTTATGCTTTGGAACAAACGCATTCTTCCTCCTTGATCCAAAGGATTCTTCACTTTCACCCTGCGCACGGTCCCGGGTTATATAGCCGGCCCGGCAACGCCATACTACGACAGAAAGGTGGTCGGGTATGATGGAAAAAGCAGGATATCTCCAGCGAACCGGGTACAGCGCAATTGACAGCGAAGGGAATGCGCATGCAGTGATCGAGCTCCATATTCTTGGAACACGCTATGCGATCCGGCGTTCTGATCTTTCAAAAGCAGTATCCGGTCATGTTTTTGTGCAACTGGAGGAGCTCACCCACGAGTGGCAGTACTACCTTGGTGCGGTAAAGGGACTGGCACAGGTCTCGGTCTCCGGAAAAGCTTTGAACATCGAGTTGTTCGAGGCCGGGAACTTCACGGTCTCCCTAAATACACTCCGCGGAGTAATGTACGGAAAAGATCGCCTGGCAACTATCGTGAAGATACCGGCACAGCCCGCAATCGTTGCCCGTCGCGGGATTTACGGGCAGCAGCAGATCAGTGCAGCGGTATAATGTAAGCTGGCTGATTGCATGACGGGGCGCCATTCCCGTTTTGTTATCCCCGGCAACCCGTGAAAATCTCTCATTTTTTCTTTGTGAAATCGTGCAACATTAATAGTTCGGTGACAGATGATCATGTGTGGAGAAGAACACTCCTTTTTTATCCGGTAATACTGACGTGAACGGGTACAGGGAGCTGGGGTTATGAGCATGGATACCACGGATACGATGTACCGCGATCTGGTGGAATGCCAGCAGGACCTGATTGTCAGGTTCAACCAGGAAGGGCGTCTTATCTTCGTGAATGCCGCTTATTGCGAAGCAGTGGGAAAACCCAGAGAAGTACTCACCGGCAGCGTGTTCATGCCGGTCACAGATGAGCGATATGCCGATATCATTGCCACCCAGATGACCCGGCTCTTCCGTCCCCCGTTTGCCTGCACCGTGGAACAATGGATCCAGACCTCCAAGGGGATGCGGTGCTTCAGCTGGTCGGCAAAGTCGGTGCTGAACAGTGCCAATGCGGTTGAATCGATCGTAGCCACCGGCCACGACATCACCCGGATCAAGAGTGAACAGCGGGCGCTGAAAAAGAAGGATGAGGAACTGATGTTCGCTATCGAGAGCGGGAAACAGATGTATTACACGCATACTCCCGATCATACGATGATGTTCGTGAGCCCGCGGCTGCGGGCACTTCTCGGGTGCCGGCCGAAAGAAGGAAAACGCACCTGGACTGATTACCTCACCGACAACCCGATAAATGCCGCGGGGCTTGAACGGACGATCCGGGCAATTGCATCCGGCAGGCGCGAACCCCCCTACCGGCTGGAGATGAGTTCTCCTGACGGTCGTAAAATCCGGCTTGAAGTCAACGAGATCCCTCTGGTGAAGAACGGAAAGACGGTCTCGATCGCAGGTTGCGTAACTGATGTTACCGAAAAAGCGCTGGTAGAAGAAGGACTGGCCGAGGCCGAGATGTTGATTCCTGATCTTGCTGTTGCGAAAAAACCCCTTGAAGGGCATGTCGTATATCCGGTATCCCGCCCGAAAAAACAGCCTGGTTTTTTCCAGTCCCTTTTTTCTAAAAAACCGGATGAGAAATAGGATGATGATCTTCCGGATTTTCCCTGTGAACCGGAAATCAATCGTAATTTCTTGAACAGTACAGTTACCCATGGCCATAGGGATCTAACGGGAAGGGGGGGTAGTACCCTGTCTTACGAAAGACAGGGGGTGGGGGGTCCCCCCCTCATTTTTTGGAGTGGGGGAGGGGTGGGTACCCCTTCGGGCACATGAGGGGCCCCCACCCCCCTTGAAAATAACCGACCGTGAGATCCCCTCTCCGTCGTAACTCCACGCGAAGTCATGTCCGCGTACATGCAATCGGAGGGGGGGTGGGAGCCAGTCTTTCAAAAGAGTGGTGGGTAGGGCCCCCCTCCTCATTTTTTGGAGTGGGGGAGGGGTGGGTACCCCTCCGAGCACATGAGGGGCCCCCACCCCCCCTTTTATTTTTTGTGAAGGAATGACCGCTCGGCCGTGACTCCATTGGAAGAGGTGTCCATGTGTATGCACTCGGAGGGGGGTAGGGGCCTGTCTTTCGAAAGAGTGGGGGGTGGGTGTGTTCCCGTTGAGGGTGGTGTGAGGACCATCACACCAAACCCTTATCTTATAAAATCCAACCACATCACAACCAGGTCGCATCTGCCATGATATTTACCAACAAAACCCGCGCCGGTGTACTCATCTTCATCGGGGCTGCATGGTTCCTGACGGGAATCATCGTTTCCGAAGCGCTCTATCCCGGTTACAAGGTAACGAAGATGATCAGCGATCTCGGGGTAGGGTCCACGGCCCCGATATTCAACTCCGCTATCTTTGGCTTCGGTCTCCTGCTCCTCGTGACGGCATACCTGCTCAACACAGCCGGGACTAATCGCTGGTTCCTCATCCTGCTGATCCTGACCGGTCTCGGGGCCGCGGGGGTCGGTGTCTTTCCTGAGACCATAATTATCCCGCATACCATTGGTGCGATCACGGTCTTTGTCTGCGGCGGGTTATGTGCAATCACGGGATACCGGGTATTTTCCGGGCCATGGTCATGGCTCTCACTTGCACTCGGGCTCATCGCGCTTGGTGCCGCAATGCTCTTTGTAACGAAGTACTATCTCGGCCTTGGTGCCGGGGGCATGGAGCGGATGATCGCGTACCCGCTTATCATCTGGGCACTCGGTACCGGGGCGTTTTTGATGGCTCCGGAATCCGGATAAAAAAGAATTATTTCCCTTTCTTTACGCAGTCAGCGATATAAGAGCCGGCTTTGGTAGTCCGTGCCGAGCCGCCCATATCCTTCGTAACGATACCGTCTTTGATGCTCTGCTCGATGGCAGTCACGACAGCTGCAGCCGCCTTGTGCTCACCGATATGATCGAGCAGGAGCGATCCTGCCCAGATGGTGGCAATCGGGTTTGCAACCCCCATGCCCTTGTATTTCGGGGCCGAACCGTGGATTGGCTCGAACATCGAGGTGCCCTTCGGGTTGATGTTACCCCCGGGGGCTAGGCCCAGGCCGCCCTGTATCATGGCGCCGAGATCGGTGATGATATCGCCGAACATGTTGGGCGTGACCACGACATCGAACCACTCGGGGTTCTTGACAAACCACATGGTAACGGCATCAACGAAGTTGAAGTCGGTCTTAACCTCAGGGTATGCCTTTGCAGTCTCGGTGAATACGTCCCGCCAGAGACCGTATACGTCCGAAAGGACATTGGCCTTGTCTACCGAAGTGAGTTTTTTCTCCCGCTGCATGGCAAGGTCAAAGGCGTAGGTCTGGACCCGGCGTGAACCCTCGCGGGTGACGACCCCTATCTGGTACGCGATCTCTTCGGCATCGCTCTCCACGTCAAGACCGAACTTCACGCTGTATATATCACGAATGACATTGAGCTCTTTTTTCTCGTGCTTTTTGAACCGGGAACCGATTCCCACGTAAAAGTCTTCGGTGTTTTCCCGGACCACGACAAAGTCGATATCCGCGGGAGTCTTGTTCGCCAGCGGGGTCTCGACGCCCTCTAAAAGTTTGATAGGCCGGAGATTGACGTACATATCGAAATGGAAGCGAAGGGCTAACAGGATGCCTTTTTCAAGGATACCCGGCTGGACCCGCTCATCCCCGATTGCACCGAAATAGATCGCCTTGAACTTCGAGAGTTCTTTGAGTTCGTCTTCGGTGACGAGTTTTCGCGAATTGATGTACCGGTCAGCCCCGATATCGAAATCCGTCCACTGGATATCGAAGTTGAACCGTTCTCCCGCTGCCTCTAATACTTTCTTTCCCTCGGCCACGATCTCCGGGCCGATCCCGTCGCCGCCTATGCTTGCGATTTTGTACATACCGGAACCTCCTTTAACTTCTTTGCATATGCAACAAGCCCGCCGGCATCGATGATACCCTGCATGAACTCCGGCACCGGCTCGGTCTCGTATCTCTTCCCGTCAGCCTCGAGATACCCGCCTTTCACGTTCACCTTGACCTTTGCCTTGTCCTTGATCTTGTCCGCATCGTGGCAGACGAGGGGCAGTACCCCGACATTGACCGCATTCCGGAAAAAGATCCGGGCAAAGGATTGTGCTACCACGATCTGAACGCCGGCCCCTATCAGTGCCAGGGGGGCGTGCTCCCGTGAAGACCCGCACCCGAAATTGCGCCCTGCAACGATAATGTCACCATTGCCTGCCGCCTTTGAGAACTCGTCCCGGGTGCCTTCAAAGGCATGTTTTGCCAGTTCCTTGGGATCATAGATGGTCAGGAACCTGCCCGGGATGATGGCATCCGTATCGATATCGTCGCCGAACTTCCAGACTCGCATGTTCAGACCTCCCGTGGGTCGGTAATGACACCCGTGATCGCGCTTGCCGCTGCAGTGGCCGGGGAACAGAGGTATACCTTGCCCTCGGTGCTTCCCTGTCGGCCCTTGAAGTTCCGGTTCGATGTGGACAGCGAGACCTCGCCGGGTGCTAAGAGCCCGAATGCCCCGCCCATGCAGGGACCGCAGCACGGTGCTTCAACAAGCCCGCCGGCTTTTACGAACTTCTCGATGAGCCCGGCCTTTAAGGTCTTTAAGTACTCGTCCCGTGAGGCCGGGATGATGATGACCCGGACGTTCCGGTTGAACTTCTTCTTGCCCAGCACTTCTGCGGCTTCTGCAAGATCCTCAAACCGCCCGTTCGTGCACGAACCGATGAAGACCTGGTCCACGTGCGTTCCGGCAACCTTGCTGACCGGCACCCCGGTATCCACATTGTGGGGCACGGCAACCTGCGGTTCCATGTCCGAGACATTGTAGGTGTGTTTGCTGGCGTAGGTCGCATCGTCGTCGCTCACCAGTTCGAACGATTTCATCTTGCGCCGTCCCTTCATGTACTCCCAGGTTATCTTGTCGGGAGCGACAATGCCGGCTTTTCCGCCCATCTCGATGGCCATATTGCACAGCGTCATCCGGCCGGGCATATCGAGTTTCGAGATGGTTTTTCCGGCAAACTCGATGGCCTGGTACGTTGCCCCGTCAGCCCCGATATCTGCCGCTATGGAAAGGATCAGGTCCTTTGCCCCGACCCTCTTGGGGAATTTTCCTGAGACTTCGGCACGGATGGTCTCGGGCACCTTGAAGTATAAGGCCCCGTATTTCAGGACAAAACCCATATCGGTCGAACCAATCCCGGTAGCAAATGCTCCCGCTGCACCATACATGCAGGTGTGGGAATCAGCCCCGACTACGATCTCACCTGGAGCTGCCCTTCCTTTCTCGAGCACTACCTGGTGACAGACACCCTCATTTATGTCATAATTGTATATTCCCTGCTCTGCGGCGAACTTCCGCATGTAGACATGGTTCTCCGCTGCCGGAATGGAATCTGCGGGAATCTGGTGGTCAAAGAGCATGATGACGTGTTCCGGGTCAAAGACTTTGGATCCACCCATCTCGTAGAACTTCTGGATGGCAAGCGGCCCGGTAATATCGTGAATCATTGCGCCGTCAATCGGCGCCATGACCACTTCACCGGCTCGTATATCGCTGCCACATTTTCGAGAAAATATTTTCTCTACGATTGTTGCTCCCATGCTGAATCGGGTTACTATTTGTCGTCAATTATATTGTAGTTTGGGGGAGACTGCTGCTCAGATATATGGCAGGCCGAGGCTGACCTCTTTGGTATTTATCCGCCCGCGAATCTTTTGAGTCATAACTGCGGTTTTTTTCGCAGTCAAAGTAATCTTTAACCTTCTTTCCGGTAATGATCCTGTGATAACCTATGATCAAAAGAAGATCCCTCTTCATAATTGCCCTTGTCGTTATGGCAATGGCATGTGTCGGCATGGCAGCCGCTGCCACGGACACCAGTAATGACAATGTGATACACTCATCCGGAACCGGCAACGTTATCGGTACTCCCGACCGTGCACAGGTTACGTTCTCGGTTGAAACCGAAAATCCCGATGTAAAGGTTGCGCAGCAGGACAATGCGCAGAAGATGGCAAAAGTGATCGACGCACTGGTGGCTATTGGTATTCCCCGGGATGCACTCAAGACCACCGGATATAACATTTACCCAGTGTATGAAGACACTACCAGGTCCCTGTTCGACCAGAAAGTCCGCACGTACCGGGTTACCAATACCCTAACCGTTACCCTCCATGATGTGAGCAGGACCGGCGAAGTGATTGATGTTGCAGTTGCAAACGGCATCAACCAGGCAAGCTCCATCAGATTTCTCCTGTCTGATGAACAATCGCAGGTTCTCCGCACTGAAGCCTTAAAAGAGGCAGTTGCACGGGCACGCGCAGATGCTGATACGGTTGCAGCAGCAATGGGCACCAATATTACCGGTGTACAGAGTGCCGATATCAGTGGAGGATATTCACCCGTTCTGTTTGAGAATTACCAGTACGCGGCCGGGGACGCGATGATGAAGTCGGCAGTACCCACTCCCATCCAGCCCGGTGATATCACGGTCAGCGCACAGGTATCCATTACGTACCTGATCCGCTAATCCCCTGCACGAAAAACACCATTGTGGTTTTCATACAATTCTCTGAGGCCACCGGCCTCAGCTATTTTTCAAAGATCTCTTCAAAACTTTTTTACATAAGCAGCGTATGATGTTAACTTAAGGCACACATGCATCATCCGGACCCTCCGGAAAATATCAGCCCGTTAAAATTTCGAATATCCCAAAAATCTGCGGATACAATAGGATTGATTTTACTATGGAACGCAATATTGGCTTTAAAGAGCGACGATATATCGAGGAGTTGAGAATCTTAACAAAATCCACGGCAAACGACTGCGTGATCGATGACCGGTTCGACCGGGTGATCTACGTGATCCGCCCGGGAGACATGGGTCTTGCAATCGGTAAAAAAGGCGACAATATCAAACGCCTGCAGAATGTGCTCGGCAAACGGATCGAGATGGTCGAGTATGCTGATACTATTGAAACGTTCATTGCCAACATCTTCAAACCTGCCGAAGTGGTGGCGATTGAACGGGGACCGGATAACGGCCCGGTCAATGTCTTTGTTAAGCAGCGAAGTGACCTTGGCATTGCGATCGGAAAGGCCGGCTGCAATATCGAAAAGGCGCGCACCCTCTGCCGCAGGTTTTTTGGAATTGAAGTTGGCGAAGTGCTTCTCACGCAGGAGGCAGCATGAGCCGCACGGTTGATCCCCGGGTTATCGCAGAGATCTGGGCAGTGATCTGCGAGCGGGCAGAAAATCCTAATCCTGAATCCTATACCACCAGCCTGCTGACCGATCCCAAGGGAATCGATAAGGTGCTGGAGAAAGTTGGGGAGGAGTCCACCGAGTTCATCCTGGCAATAAAAAACGGGGTGAATGAACGCACCGTGGAAGAGACTGCCGATCTCCTGTTCCACGTTCTTGTTGCACTCCGGGCCGCAGGTATCGATCTCAACGATGTGATGAAAGAGCTCGAACACCGGCGTAAATAACTTTTTTATTTCTGCAGGAACGTGGACAGGTCGACCATATCCGGCAGTTCTTCGGGTAGCTGCCCGGCGGATGCGAGCACGCATTCTTCTACAAAAATAGGGACATCGCCACGGAGTGCGAGTGCTATGCCATCGCTCGGTCGGCAGTCAAGGTATTCATCCTGTTGTCCTGTACTCATCACCAGCTGGGCATAGTATACCCCGTCATCGATACTGTCGATCTGCAGGTATCGGAGTGTGATAGAAAACCGTGCACAGAGATCGATGAAGAGATCGTGGGTGAATGGCCGGGGCAGCACTTCTTTAATCTGGGCACTGTTGATGGAAACCGCCTCCCAGATGCCGATGAATATCGGTAAGAGCCGGCCATTGCCATCCGAGAGCACGACAAGGGGCACGGTTGCGGCATTCCCCATTGCGACAAATACCCCTTTGACCTCACACCTCACCTGTGTCATGTCCGTGCAGAGTGATTGCCGTGATTGATGATAAGAGTTAAGGTTTTTGAATTTCCTGCTCGCAATGTCTGTGAGCTTCCCGGCGAACGATAATGAGGCTGGATACGATGCCCAGCGCGATATTGAAGTAATACAATACGATCCGCCAGATAACAACAAAGATTCCCACTATCGCTGGCGGGATGAACAGGGCATACATGGTAGTTGCCCCCACTTCTGCAATACCGGAGCTTCCGGGGGTTAAAGGCATCATCATCAGGATGCAGAGGATGAGCTGGATAACAAAGGATTCCAGAAACAGGGGTGGCTGGCCGAGCCCCATAAGGATCAGCGAGGCAGTAACAATTTCTGATACCCAGTAGAGCAGGGTAAAAAGCAATCCCCATGCAAGGCCTCCTTTTGCGCTCTTTACGAACTTTATTACGGCCACCTGGAAATTATCGATCTCCGTATCAGCACGGACAAGCAGCTCTTCTACCCGTTTGATCTCCCATTTTTTGGTAAAGAAGGCAGCGCACCGGTTGACCACCTTTTTTACCACATCGGGTCTCCTGATGGCAAGGTAAAAGAGGAAAAGACACCCGATAACAAAGATCCAGGTGATAAAAACCATTACCTCAGAGACTGCGCCAAGGCTCTTCCACTGGTCGGTCAGGACGACCATGGCAAACGCGGCAAGCCCGGCAAGAACGATACCATCGAGCACCCGTTCCATGATGACGATTGCGGTTGCATCCCCAAGAGGGACATCGGCCTTGTAGAGCTCGTGAATCCGGACGGGTTCTCCTCCCGCCTGGGCTGGTGTGACCGATGCCGCAAGCAGGTTTGCAAAGACCAGGTTCAGGCTGTAAAAAAACCCAATCCTGTACCCCAGGGAACCGGTCATCTTCTGGACACGCCATGCCCAGAAGCACATCGTTAAGAGATGCGTCATAAACGCAAGGAGCAGGAACCAGGGATTGACCTGCTGGAGATAGGTAAGAGTGTTTTCATCGATGGTGAAGTACAGGATAATGAGCAGGATGGCAAGCGAAAATCCTACGGAAATATAGAGCCATTTGACCTGCGACTTCTCCATAAAAACACCCAGAAAACCGGCGATGATGAATATAACCGGCTGCTAGCTAAACAGGTTATGGTGCATAGTATAAACGCTTAATCTTAAATGCGGGCAGGTCTGGCTCCCTACACTGTGAAGATATCCCTGTGTGCCATGATGCGGAAATATCCGCAGGTTACCCCGGCATCCAGCCAGCCATGCCCATAACTGAAACAGGCAAGAGCTTCTTCATATGCCCCGGCTTTCAGGTTCCCTTTGCCCCGGGATGCATAGAGTCCCGCTATCAAGAGGACTTTACCGGCAAAATCATTGCTGATCGTTGCCGGCTCGCCGGCACATTCCACCGAGGAACGGGCGGTGTCCAGCAACCGTTCATAGCGCTGGGTTTTCTCCCCCAGTTTTTCTGCAAATGCCAGGGGAAGGTTTTCCAATGGTCCGGTAAACGGACCGAATGGATTCTGGTCATCGGAGGAAAGATAGCCGGATGAAATCCCGAAATGCAGCCACCCGGCACTATACCAGAATGCTGCAAGTGCATTGACGATATCTCCTGCCCGGTAAAACGTAGTCCCGTCCTTCCGGTATGCCTGCGCCATCTCAAGGATGGCGAATCCTTCGTGTCCGAGAGGCGTGTGCCTGTCTGCGGTAATCCTTGTCCGGGAAAGAGCTGCGGCAAGGGCATCCCGGCATTCCGCGATCTTCATAGGCCGGCAAACATCTCCAGGTACTCGCGTTCCATCTCGTGCAGTTCAGCCGGGACAATGAGGATATGGAGCGGTGGCCCGAAATCACCTGTACGGACCCGCTCTGCCGGACCTGCGATAATGACCGGTTCAGCGGATCCCGCCCGGGCGATACCTACATACAGCGGAATCCGGCACCCTTTTTTTTCTGCCATATCTTCCAGGAGCGCTACGGCTTCCGGGACGGTCATATACCGCTCGTCCTGGATATCAAGATACACGAGCGTGTGCAACCGCAGGGACAGGTTCTGTGCAATGACTTCGATCGATGTGGTCGGCGACCAGTTCTTCTGCGGGAAGGGGACCGAGCAGGACTTGCCAAAACGGTAGTTCTGGAGCCCGGATACACCGCAGACTGCGCTTGCAATGGATGCCGCGTGTATGATCGCCGTCTTGATGCCCCGTTTTGCTGCACGCATACGGAGATCTGCGTGAGTGGTAGAGACCATCGGGTCTCCTGCACAGAGAAACACTACATTGCCTGTTTCTGCCTTTTCCAGCATTGCTTCCGGGTGTTGTTCCACGTCTTCCCGGAACAGGGGGTGGATCTGTTTGCCGTAATAATTCCCCATCTCTTCTATTGTGGTGCCCATGAGCAGCGAGGTATAGCATTCGAGAAAGACGTGATCGGCATTCCGGATGCAGGCAAGTCCTTTTTCCGATACATCGGTCTTATCGTAGAGCCCGAGTCCGACAAACGTCAGCACGGGAACACCCCGGAGCCCGGACATAAAAACAGCATTCTATTTACACCTCAACACGGGATTTGCGTAACCGTCTCTGCGAGCGGGTTTGTTTTACCCGTATTTCCTGGTAGCGATGGGATCAGCATGTCATCTGCACTATTCAAACCGGTGGAGCTCATGTGAGGATGATCACCTGCCCTTTATTGACTGAAAATTTCTGCCAGTCTGAATTTACACCGCGTATGCCCTGGATCCGCAGGTAGCTGATGTTCTGCTCCACCTTGACTTCAATAACGCAGTTCATCAGCTGCTTGATTAAGGATCGCGTCTTGTCGTCGAATGATTCGCTGTTTAAGAGATAGATGCCCACGCCCTCGATCTTTTTTAATTTCGCGGTGAGAACGTGAAGAAACTGGTACAGCACCTCAAGTTTGCGGTACATGAGCAGGGTTGAGATCGAGTTCACGCAGAAGCGGATCGGGGGTGGGAACAGGCCGGCTTCCCCATCAGAAAATTCACCCTCGAAAATTGTTTCGATCATATTGGAAAATTTGATCCCGATTCCCGTGAGATCGGTAGGGCTTGAGACAAACATGAGCCGGGGAGTATCGACAATGCTTGGAGTCGAGCTCTTGGTAATTGCATCTATGACGCCGATAAACCGCTTGTCCGATCCTGCGAGTTTAAAAAAATCTACCACCTCTGCTGCCCGTTCATTGGTGGAAAGGGTGATGGCATATTCGCCTTCGAGAGGTTTTGCCAGGGTATAGGCAAGTTGCTCGGCAAAACTCATGGAGGGTGCAAGGATGAGGATATTAGTGCCGGCTTCAAAACCACCGGACAACTGATCGATCTGCTCTATCCCCGACTTATAGGTATACATTTATGGTGTGATCATTTCATGAGAAGGTTTATAATTGCTCCGATGAAAAGGCCGAGAAAAACCGTGTAAACTGAAGTAACGATGGCTATTTTTGCCCCCAATTGCCGGTAAAGGACGGCGATGGTGGATACACAGGGAACAAAAAGCACGCTCACAATTGCAAACGTATACAGCTGGACACTGCTCATCACCGAACCGAGATCGGCGGTACCGGCAAGCACTGCAAGCGTCTCGAAGGCGAGTTCTTTTCTGAATACGCCAAACAGGAGTGCCGTGGATGCATAGCCCGGCAACCCGAGCAGGGTGACGGTGACCGGTGCAACCATCTGCTCGAATAATTCGGTCAGGCCAAAGTACTGGAAGAGACCAAGCAGGATGCTGGTGGCTATCAGGACCGGCATGGCAATGAAAAGGAACTCTTTGATCCTGAGCCAGGATTTTGCCAGAACCAGGCCCGCCTTGGGCATGCGGAGCGTTGACATCTCAACGATCATACCGAACTGCTCTCCCGGGGTGATGCGGCTGAGAACAACTGCGGTGAGAATGAGCAGTACGAACACGATCAGGTAAATGGAGAAGGCCCAGGCGATGCCAACAAAGGCAGCGACAATGCCGGCAATAACCACGGTCCGGGCAGAGCAGGGTATCATGGTGACAAGAAATGCCCCGATTGTCTGCTCCCTGCGTGTCTTGAGCAGGCGCAGGCTCATGACCGCAGGAACTGTGCAACCGAAGCCGATCACCATAGGAATGATTGCTTCCCCATGAAGCCCGATCCGGTGCATGGCCCGGTCGGCAAGGAAGGCAGCCCGGGTCATGTATCCTGTATCTTCGAGAAGGGAGAGCCCGATATAGAACGTAAAGATAAAGGGAAACGCGATCCCAAGGCCTGCCTGCAGGGCGATCAGTACCGAAAAACCGATCCTGTCCCATAAGGGCGGCAATGCGAGTGCAGTGAACGGGGTGATGATCGCTGAAGTAAATACTTCGACGATGAACACTTCCATCCATGACCCGATCATGAAGACAGACAGAAGCAAAAAGAACAGAATCGCACAGAGTATCGGGATGCCAGGAAATGACCGGGTGAGCAGGCTGTCGAGATCATAGGGTTTTTTCTGGGCAGTGCGTTTCACAACCGCAGCGGTGATCGCCCGGGCAAAGTTGTGCCGGTTTGTGGCGATGATCTGGTCCACGGACATCTGGTGACGCATCCCGATCTCCTGTGCAATTGCCCCTGCGGCATCGAGCAGTACCGGATCATTACCGGTACCCTGCAGGGCAAGCAGGTTCGTCTGCCGGGGAGTCCCGATCGTCTTTTCCAGGCTCTTTAATGCTGCTTCGATATGGTGGTCGTACGGGACATGAACCTGTGCGGTTGTTGCCTGCCCCAGTGCCACCGGAAGAATCCTGTCAATATTCCTGCCTTCCGATGCCGCAGCCAGGATGACGGGAACACCTAGGTGTGATGACAGTATATCAGCATCTATGTGCATGCCGTGCCGTTCGGCCGCATCGTTCATGTTGACGACTGCGATCATCTTCGGGGAGAACTCTGCGGCCTGCACAAAGAGGTAGAGGTTTCTCTCAAGTTTTGTAGCATCAAGGACGGCGACGATAACATCCGCCCCGCCACTTGTCAAAAATGTGCGAACCAGCGTCTCTTCTTCCGAATTGCCATCGAGGGAATAGATGCCCGGCAGGTCAACAATCTCGGTTTTCTCCTGCTTGTAACAGACATTACCGCACTCTAATGCCACTGAAGAGCCCGGGTACCGGTTCACTTCAACGCCAAGGCCGGTGAGCTGGTTGAAGATTAAGGATTTTCCAACCCCCGGGTTTCCCATGAGGGCAATTTTCATGGAGACCGCTCCGCCCCGATTGAAGACGCTATCTCCGGACTCACTGCCACATCGCATCCTTTGACCTGCACGACCAGTGCACCATTGGATAATTTTCTCTTAATTGTGGCACGTTCACCGGGCACAAGGCCGAGATCGAGGAGGCGCTGGGCACAGACCCTGCCATGAATGCACTGGATGATGACTTCCTGGCCCTCAGAGAATTCCGAGATACGGGGTGACGTGCAGCTCTCATTTGTTTCCACTCCGCAGACCGTGTCAATTGCCTGTTTCCGGTGCCTTCCTTTTCCATGGTGACAGTGGATTCCCTGGGTTCCTATCAGCCTGCCTAACCGGTCGATGGTTTCATCGGATACCGTATGCTCAAGTGTGCAGGCTTCATCGGATGCTGTGGATATGTCCATGCCAAGAATTTCGGATAAAAAACACTGGAGTGTTTCATGTTTTTTTATGACACTGGCGCCGGTCTGTTTTCCCTGCACAGTCAGGGTGATCACACCGTCACCAGCCATGATTACATCCCTGCTGGATACCAGCTCTGCCATATCAGAATGCACGAGTGGTTCTGGTTTGGAAAGTTCTGCGGCAAGCTCTTCAGTACGGGGAAAACGGGCATTTTTTTCCGAGAAGATCTGGACTGCTTCCAGGTAATCTTCCCGCATGGAAGGCTGCATGGTACTCTCTTCTCATATCTGAGTGCCATCCGATTTTATTGATTTGGGTAGTACAAAACCGGGTACAACAACGGTATGCCGCATCGCAACCCTCAAGTCTCATTACCTTTGACCGTCAATAATGTGCAGGAAATGATATACTGGCTTTATGAGCAGATGCTCAAACGGCAGATCACGGTGCTGCCGGGGCATGTCTGCTTCATGATCAGCGCGAAGGATATGGCAGATGCCCCGGATAAACTCTACCGGGCTACTGCATGGTGTAATGAGATATCGGCGTTTGCGGCAAAACATAATGCTTCCGGCCAACCGGTGATTCATGGTCTTACTTTCCATATCGCAACCCCTTCACCGGATGATATGGGAAAATGCTTATCGGAGATCCGGAAGATCGGCACCATCGCCCACTTGATCCTCCACGTGGGAGACGAAGAAGAGGTGATCGGTGAAGGTATGGATGTGGTGGTGGCGATAGGCATGAGCGGCAGGGAGGAGATCACTGCATGCATCAGGAAGATGGCGCAGGACCATGTTCCTCCTCAAAATGTTGATGAAAAACTTATCGAATCCTACCTGACATTCAAATACACGCCCGATGTGGTGATCAAGAGCGGGGGGGATCATCTCACCGATTTCCTTATCTGGCAGTCAGTCTACTCCGAGCTCTTCTTTTCGGATGTGAACTGGAAATATTTCCGGAAAGTGGATTTCCTGCGGATATTGCGGGACTACCAGTCACGGATGCGGCGTTTCGGGAAGTAAAACCATTACTTTAACCGGACATTTACCCAGCTGGGTACTCCGTTTACCGTTTTATCAAAAAAGGCAAACTTGTTTTTAAGGGCAATGGTAAACGCCTTGCGATCCGGAACCTGGGTGATTTTATGTTCCCTGCAGAACCGGGTAAAAGCCAGGTACATGTCATCTTTTGAAATTACAGCATCACCAGCATCGCTGCGGGTGATCTTTGTGCTGGCAAATTTTTTCAGCCCGTCTCCTCTCTGCGTTTTTCCGGCTGTGGGTTTTGGAGTTCCTCCTGCCGTGGCAGTGCCTGGAGCCAGGGCCACACTTTCTTTTCTCCCCGCTGGAACAGGAATCGGTTCCTTTTCTTTTGGTGCGGGTTTTGCTTTTGGCTGCCGTTTTGTGCTTCTTACGGTTGTGCTTGCGGCAGGGTCATCGGCATTGATGACCGGGGAGTTATCGGCTATCCGGGCACCTGATATATGCTCTCTTGCATCTGCGGGCGGGCTGTTCTGTGCAATGATAACCGGCCGGGGTACCGGTATATCATCGAGCTGCTGCTGGCAGTAATCCACGCCCAGCAAACCGGCAAGTGCCGTATTACAGATATTGGAGATATCGATACCCTGTTCGTGCGCCTTTGCATAGATATCCGCCCGTACAATAACAGACGTATGACGCCACGAGTTGCCCGTTTCTTTCTTTCCCGTCATGACCTGTCATCTGTTGTTCTGTCTGCTCAGGGAAATATAGTACACGTTCCGGTATTTAAAAAAAATCAGGACCCGTTTTTTGCCGTGATCCTCTGGTCGTAGATACGGATGGCACGCAACAGGTCGATCTTCCGGAACAGCGGCCAGAACGGGGCACAGAAATAGACTGCCGATTCATGGCCATTTGCCAGCCACGGGAGGAAGTTGGAGGTGCGGTATTCATTCCCGGTCCGGATGATGAGGTCAACCGGAGGTATCCCTTTTCCTGCGTGAAGGTGCTGTTCTACCGTATGGACGTCGATGGCATCGGGAGTGATCCCGTTTTTCTCCACTTCAGCAAGGATCTCGCGGGCGGCAAGGACGATCTCGTTTCTTCCCCCATAAGCAAGGGCGATATTGAGAACGAAACCGGTATGGTCTTTTGTAGCATCTTCTGCTGCATCAATTGCAGCCCGCAGATCTTCGGGGAGTAAGGACCGGTCCCCCATCATCTGCACGCGAATCTGGTATTTTTTTACCCGTTCATCGGAAAGAACGCTCACAAATTTTTCTTTAAACAGGGCGAAAAGATGGTTGACCTCTTCGGGTTTTCGGGAGAAATTTTCGGTTGAGAAGGTGTAGAGGGTGATATGGCTGATCCCGAGTTCATGTGCCCAGTCCAGCATCTCTTCGGTCCTGTCTGCCCCGGCCCGGTGCCCGCTTGCCGTATCGACTCCGAGCAGTTTTGCATACCGCCGGTTACCATCCTGGATTATTGCGATATGGTTGGGCATTTGCCGGCACTGCATGCGGAGGAAGCGCTCGTACAGGGGATCGATCAGGTTGCGGAGGATCATAACGGGGTCGTCTCGACTATCATGCCATTATTGGGGTATCGTTCAATGACATATTTCTCGCCATGCATTTCATCGGCTAACTTGGTGAGCAGCCACCATGCCATCTCGATACGGTCGCCGCAGTCCTCGAAACTGTCTGGTTCACACTTCTGCTGGCAGAGTTTGAGGCAGGCCGGTTTATCGGATTCGGATGGTTTGATAACGCCATACACAACGGTACCGTCATCGGTTATCTCGTCAAACGGACGGGCAGTGTTCTGGGCAATCCGCTTTAACCGTTCCCGCAGCTGCACTGAGTCCTTGAATGCGGAGGAGCACCAGTGCACCTTGTCCTGCCGGCAGAGTTCTTCTGCCCAGCCTTGCGCCCCATCAATTGCGTTGTGCAGTTCATCGGCGAGTTCATACCCCCGCTCCCGCATCTGGTACGCGTTTGATTCCCCCCATTCCAGCTCGTTGATGTTGAGGAAGTCAAGGTAGGGCAGGGCAGGGATGAGGTGTTCGAGCCCGGGCAATGCCGGAACTTCGATGCCGATATCAAATCCCATCTCCTTTGCCCTTTTAGCGGATTGAATATAATCCGATTCAAGAATTTTTTCCCAGCATTCGAGCGGGGGATGGAGCCGTATCTCATCAACGAGCCCCTGCATTGCTGCCAGTTCTGTATCAGCGGGGGCTTTTCCAGTATAGAGGTGGATCTGGTGATCCTTTCCAAAATGTGTTTTGAGCAGCTGGCAATATCCGGTCACTTTGTCAAGGACAAGCAGCGGTTCTCCCCCAGTTATACCGGTACCCAGTGCACTCATGCTCTCTGCAACCTCGATGATCTGGGCGGGGATATCCACCGGATGCTCGTTTGCAAATACCGTGTCGGTCCCCTTCCGCTCGGAAGAGAGCGGGCAGTACCAGCAGGTGCGATTGCACCGTCCGGTAACGAAGAGAACCATTTTTGCGCCCTGGTGACAGAGAATACAGCCTTTGGAGAGTGTCATGGTATCCTTCAAAAATATCCCCCGGCAGAGAAGGGAATGTATCCCTGTTTTTTTGGATGGCGGAGATGAAAACCCTTCTGTGCTGTAATCCATTCTACGGTGATATCCAACGCAGTAACTATAAATAAAGTCTTTCACAACAACTTGCTACAGAATATGAAAAATACCCGCGATGATGTGGCAATATCAGAGATAATCGGTTTTGTTCTGGTTCTGGCGATTATTATTGCTGCACTCGCATTGTACACGGCCTATGTAGTTCCGGTTAACGGCAGGGAAGATGAGATCCGCCAGATGAACTACGTGGAGGGACAGTTCACTGATTATAAACTCACGCTGGATGCGCTCTGGACTTCCCGCCTCATCAATACGAATGGGCCGAGCCCGGTTTTAAGTGTCTCTCCCGTGATCTCCTCTTCGGTCATGAGACTCGGAAACGGGGGCAATTCACAACAGGGCAGCCTTTCTTTCCCTCTGTTCAAGCCAGTTGCATCAGCCGCAACATTATCGATCAAAACCACCGGGGATACTTTTAGCATCGACAGCAGCAGTTATCACAGTTCCCCGGACAATAAAGGAGAATTTCCCCTCAATATCACAGTCCTTGAATACCGCTCGAATAACTATTACTGGATCCAGCAGCAGTATTCCTACCAGCTTGGAGGCGTGTTCCTTTCACAGGATAATGGCATCATAAACCGTATTTCACCGCTCATTTCGATAACAAATTCCAACAATAAGAGCATTGTTGTCAACGTTGTCCCAGTCCAGGTTTTCGGGAACGGTAGTTACACCAGCAACAACCTGATCCGGTTGGATACCCGCCAGAGGATACTTCCGAACTATAATATCTCATCACCTTTGCTTCTGAACAACCAGTGGGTGAACTTTTCGATAACTACCGCAGACAATGCAACGGCAGTAATGTGGCAAAATCTTTTTCTGGGTCTTGCCGCCACTGAACAGATCGATCCAGCGGCCTACACAATTGGAAATGTTTGGAATCCCGTTTCGAAAACAGCGACAGTTTTTATGAAAATAACCGGGACAAGCCCGGATCCTTTAGTCTCCCTCTACGTCCAGCGTGCGGAATTTGATATTGTCTTTGATAACGTCGCCTCAGGAATTACGTAATTATTCGCTCTGGTTACCCCTCTGTCTCTTATGGGACCGGCATAACCTGCCAAGCGGGTAATCCGGTCCCCCGATGAATGCACTGCATTGGGATGCCTTTTGAAAACCGCCCTGAAATTTTTTAAAACGCACTTCTGGGCAATGATAGTGGGTGCCATTTCCCCGGTCTTTGGCCATGAAATGGTGCCCCCGGACTTTTGCAGACCATTTCATGCCTGCAGGAACACTTATTTCCGCCAGACTTATGTTAACTGGGCCACACGCCCGGATATTTCTGCGTGTCTGTAAGGGACTCAGCTGTCCGTTCCCTTAGGTGTATCCCGGATGACCCCTGCTTTACGGCTGTAGCTGTTTAACTTAAATAACTATAAATAACGTCTGTTACAACAAAATGCTACTACTCATGAAAAATACCAGCGATGAAGTAGCCTTATCAGAAGTTGTCGGTTTTGTTCTGCTTCTGGGTCTCATCGTTGCTACACTCTCGTTATATATGGTCTATGTTGTTCCGGTCAGCGGAAGGGAAGCTGAGATTTCCCAGATGGACCGTATCAATGAACAATTCACGGACTATAAATTCACGCTGGATAATATCCGGACATCGGTGCAGGTCAATAACTTAAGTCCGGTGATGACCTCTACATCGTTTAACCTTGGTACCGGGGGAGGCAATACCCTGGCAAGTGGTCTTTTCCTCTATATGCTTCAACCCGCTTCATCAACGGCGACACTGGCGATCAATACAACCGGGGATACCTTCGACATCGACAGCAGCAGTTACCATAGCATTCATGATAGCAACGGAGAATTTCCCATCAGTATCACCTCTCTTGAATACCGCTCGAATAACAATTATGGGATCCAGCAGCGGTATTCCTACCAGCTCGGCGGGGTTTTCCTTTCGCAGGATGACGGTGTCACCAACCGGATCTCTCCTTTGATCTCGTTCTCCCGTTCCGCCAACGATTCCGTTGTTGTCCATATTGTCCCTGTCCAGCTTGTCGGGGGCGGTAGCCTGAGCGGCAATGGTCCGGCCCAGGTTAATACCCGCCAGCGTGTCCTTCCCAAATACAATATCTCAACGGATCCGTATCTCGCGAACACATGGGTCAATCTCTCGTTCACCAGTGCAGATAACCAGACCGCTGCGATGTGGCTGAATATTTTCAAGGATACGGCCATCCGTGAACAACTCAGCGCATCGGCATACACTACCGGCAGTGTATGGAACCCGGTCTCTAAACGGACAACTGTTTTTATCTATATCTCCGGAACAAACCCGGATCCCAACTGGAAAGACGTTTCACTGTATGTCAAGCGTGCGGATTTTTATGTTGCGCTCAATAGCATTGCACCGGAATTGGTTATTCCTCCGACACCGACTCCTTCAACAACGATAACGGTAACACCAACAGCCACAACCACTACAACGGTTACAACAACGACAACTCCGGTACTCCCTCTCCCGGTCATTGCCAATTTCAATGGTACCCCAAGAAGCGGGTTTGCCCCGCTTTCGGTGCAGTTCACCGATGCGTCGACCGGGCCGGTAACGGGGTGGCTCTGGAGCTTTGGCGATGGCAATAGTTCCTCATTGCAGAATCCGCAATACACGTACCCGGGTACGGGGGACTGGCCGGTCAGCCTGACGGTAACTAACGGCAGTGGTAGCAATACGCTTACCAGGACGCAGTATATCACCGTCAACACACCAGCTTCTGGAAATATTATCCTGAATGCCGGAAAAGATGCATATCTCGAATCGGGTGGAGAAATGCAGTTCCGGGTCACCGGCGGGTCTTCTTTTATCCAGATCAATGGAGTAACGTACACCCTGAACCCAAGTGATACCGTCAGGCTTGTTGTGGAAAACAATGAGTACGGGTCCATCTATTCGACGTCAGCATATATCTCCGAGTTCTCATTTAACGATGTATCATTCTATCAGAATGGTGCCTATGTGAACCGCGGAGCGGTCGGAAGTATCAACGTAAATGGTTTTGACCAGTACCAGTCAACGCTGAATCTGTTCATGCCGTCTGCATCCGTATGGACAAGCTTCAGCGTTGACGGGATCTCCCTGATCAACGGTGTGAGTTCAGCAGCGATCCGTATCACCGGCCTGAGTAGTCCGATGAATCTGGGTCCGGCCAGTCCCAGCAATGTCTATTATTCCGGCAGTGCAGCTGGATACCAGATTCTGGGTCCGCAGGTCACCGGCATCACTCCCGGCAGCGGTGTGGCCGGTACCACCGTCAGCATCACGGATCTTTCCGGCATGTATTTCGAGATGGGATCTACACCCACTGTGAAGTTACAGAATGGAGCCTCCACCATAACTGCTACATCGGTAAGTGTCGTGTCACCGGTCCGGATTCAATGTACTTTCAGTCTCGCCGGGGCTGCTACAGGGCTATGGGATGTCGTTGTTGTGAACCCTGACGGGCAGTCCGGAACTGGCACTGGCCTGTTTACGGTAACCCCCGGGCCACTTACTGCAAGCTTCACCTACACGCTTCCCTCAAGCACAGTAGTGCATCTGACAGACACCAGTACGGGAGGTGCGACAACCTGGGACTGGGACTTTGGCGATGGAACCCCTCATTCAATGGTGCAGAATCCCCCGGATCATACATACACCTCCGGAGGTACGTATACCGTTAAACTTACGGTAACGGATGGGGGTGTACGTAGCAGCTCAACACAGCAGGCCATCCCGATATTCATTCCCGCGACACATACAACAACGCTCAGTGCATCGAAGGGAGCCTATATCGAGTCCGGTGGTGTGATGCAGTTCCATGTCACCGGTGCTTCTTCATCGATCCAGATCAATGGAGTAACTTATACCCTGAATTCGGGTGATACCATCAGGTTTGTCATGGAAAACAATGAGTACGGGTCCATCTATTCAACATCATCAGCTATCACCACTTTCTCATTTGGAGACGTATCGTTCTATCAGAATAATGTGTACATTAACCGGGGTTCGGTTGCCAGTCTCTACGTCAGCGGGTACGACCAGTACCAGTCAACGCTGAATCTTTACATGCCATCAGCCAGTGCACAGACATACTTCGTGTTTGACGGGACTACCCTGATTAACTACGAGGTGAGTTCAGCAGCGATCCGTATCACCGGCCTGAGCAATCCGATGAATCTGGGTCCGGCCAGTCCCAGCAGTGTCTATTATGTCGGTAGTGCAGCTGGGTACCAGATGTAAACCCCGCACCTCAGGTCCCCGTCATTACTCCGAAGCTGGATCCGTGATTGTTGACCCCCCTGTCACTTTCCCCGGTGGCACATTCGCAACTTTATCAGCTGATCAGTATACCTGTGCCCATCATTATAATCCGGATTAAATCCCCGCCTTACGGCTGTGGCTGTTTAACTTAAATAACTATAAATAACGTCTGTTACAACAAAATGCTACTACCCATGAAAAATACCAGCGATGAAGTAGCCTTGTCAGAAGTTATCGCTTTTATTATGCTTCTGGCATTATTTGTTGCTGCACTCTCGTTATATATGGTCTATGTGGTCCCAATCAACGGAAGGGAAGCTGAGATTTCCCAGATGAACCGTATCAATGAACAATTCACGGACTATAAATTCACGCTGGACAATCTCCGGACATCGGTGCAGGTCAATAACTTAAGCCCGGTAATGACCTCTACGTCATTTAATCTTGGCACCGGGGGAGGCAATACACAGGCAAGCGGTTTTTTCCTCTATATGCTCCAGCCGGTCTCATCCACGGCGATACTGGCGCTCAATACGACCGGGGATACCTTCGACATCGATAGCAGCAGCTATCATAGTTCCCGGACGGCACTATTGGACTTTCCCATCAACATCACCTCCCTTGAATACCGCTCGAGTAACAATTACTGGATCCAGCAGCGGTATTCCTACCAGCTTGGCGGGGTTTTTCTCTCACAGGATGAAGGTACTACTAGCCGGATACCCCCCTTGATCACGATGGCCAATGCACCCAATAATTCTGTTGTTGTCAACATCGCCCCCGTCCAGGTTGTCGGTGGCGGGAGCCTGAGCGGCAATGGTCCGGCCCGGGTGGATACGCGACAGCGGATCCTGCCCCAATACAATATCTCAACGGGTCCGTATATCGCGAACACGTGGGTCAATCTCTCGGTCACCAGTGCAGATAGTAAGACGGCAGCGATGTGGCGGAACCTGTTTACCAACATTGCTCTCAGTGCAAAACTCGACTCAGCTGCCTACAGTACCGGAAGTGTATGGGACCCGGTTTCGAAACGGACAACGGTTTATATATATATCACCGGAACAAATCCGGATCCCAACTGGAATGACGTAACGCTGTACGTCCAGAGAGCGGAATTTTATGTTGCGCTCAATAATATTGCATCCGGAGTGACATGACAACACCCGGGAGAATGAGGGGTATCCATGCGTAATGATGGAAGAAAAAATCTAAAAACGGATTCCAGTGCGGGCGTGTCGGAAGTTATCGGCGCTATCCTGCTCATATCAGTTGTCGTAGCAGCGATTGGCATTATCGCAATCACCCTGCTTTCCCAGTCAACCCCGCAAAAAATTCCCAACCTGAATTTCATGACCGGCGTCAACAGTTCCAAGGACACCTTATACCTCTACCATAACGGGGGTGACTCCCTGACTAAAGGCGAATTCAGCGTGCTGCTTGACGGAGTACCGGCGTCATACGAAATATCAGGGGGCGGGGATACATGGTCGCTGGGAAAGAACCTGATAGTCCCCATCTCGGCAATGCCGCAGAGTGTCGCGCTTGTTTACAGTAATACCGCCTCGGGTGGTAGTACGGGCAGTACGGGGGCAGTTCTGCTCGATCAGGCATCAGCGAACATCGTGAGCACCGGCATTGTCAGCCCCGACCAGAAACCGTACCTTGACTGTTCAGCGGTGAAGAACTGGGCATGTGCGGATCAGATTCCATTGGACATCGTGCTAAGCCGGATTGTGGCGACTTCAAAAGTGCGAAGGATCAATTTCATAAGGAATCAAGTAGGCAACCCAATATTAGCTCAATCCGGTTCACAAGCGTATCATTTTAATATTACTGTCTCTGAAAAAGGCTACAATTCGTCTATCGTCTTTGGAAATGGTAAATCAGAATGTAATATTCCCCAGTTAATTCCTTTAGGACCGAATGACAGGGTTGATCTTGCTTTTGACAAGACCATTGGTCCTACCTATTTCCTCATGTATGGCATCGCGCCCGCGATATGGGAGATGGCAGGAGGCACGGGTGATGAAATGACTGTTCGTACCTGGAACAGCACCACGGGGGTGTGGACTGATAGTGGCAGTAATGCGATTTGCCATACCTGGATTACCGAGTATAGTACTATTGATTCAAGTCTGGACATATACACAAGTCCGGCTCCAGCTAGTGCAACTGGCTATACAAACTTGATCGTCAATGAGACTACCATAATTAACGGCCCATATGGTGGTTCAGTACATCTGGATAATTTTATTCCCACGGAAAATGGTATGTTTCTGGTAAGTTACCCGGGGTCTTCTGTGGCAGCACCGGTCTATATGATCGGCTGGGCAGAGCAGATTACAATAGATGGGGTTGTCCAAACCGGAATCGGTCTTTGATCTCTTCTCTTTTTGCTCTGCAGAAATCCCATTGTCCTTTTACATTCACGTATTTTTTTGGCGTTTATGCATTTCACTCCCCCTATGTCCAGTTTAGTCCGGCGTTAGTGGGGGGTCGCATGGGTACAAATGACGGCCCTGACCAGATCCATGACCCTGATCCAACAGGAGATTTTTTTAGCAGATTCACGGCAGAGAGATCATTCCATGGGATCGTAAAATGCCGCAGGATTTCCGGGCGGCTGGTATCAGATGTACCCATGCGACCCCCTCCATCCCTTCTGGAATTCCGTGCCATTTTTGTCAAAATTCACGTCGGTGATTTTAGTTTTAATGTGCCGGTGTTGACAGGGGGGGTCGCATGGGTACACGATGAATGGAAGGGGGGCTGCCATGACCCTGTGGGTCACGTAGCATGGATGGCAAATGTCCTGAAGCAAAGGGACGAGTGGGATCTTCCGGTTTTTGCCCAGCTTATTTCCTGTACCGGGCTCCCAATAGCAATTGATCCATAGCGGGGGCCCGGTAGTCGCATCAACGACGACTTAGTGGAGAAGAACGCTTTGGTTTTTTCGTTTTTCATCTCTTTAAGACTCAACATGCCAATGTCCCCGAAGCGAATGCATCTCTTTCAAGGCTCTCAACCGAACCATAAATCCTGGAAATCCACGAAGGTGGGGGTCACCAGTACAATAATAAACAGATACTGCCACATACCACTACAAGAGTATTTGTGAATGGTAATACCATCCATATATTCACCGGTTGACCTGCATGAACCATCCGCCTGCTGCTGAACGAGCCGTTTCTGAGATTATCGGTGCTTTAATCCTGATCTCGGTTATTGTTGCGGGAATTGCCCTTGTCGGGGTTATAATGTTCTCCCAGCCCCAGCCCCAGAAAATTCCTGCCTTAAACGCCATCATCTCCACCAATGCCCAGACCGTAAATATCTATCATAACGGTGGCGACTCGTTCTCTGTTGAGGATCTGCAACTCCTCCTCAACGGACAGGATCTTACCAGCGCTTTCAAAGAAGACGGATCTGCCGGCTGGAGTACCTGGTCTGTCGGCCAGTCGCTCACCTACGACATCCCCTCCGGTAATCCGGTTCCTTCCCTGATTCAGATCGTGTATAAAGGCGGCGGCGTTTCCCACCTTATCGCATCAAACGGGGAGGGATCGTCGGGAGGAGCTCTTCCGGTTCAGGCCCCGGTGGTAACTTCAATAACCCCGAACACGGGCCTCGGTGGGTCAGTGGTATCGATTACGAACCTTGCCGGGTTGAATTTTTTCACCGGGGCTATGGTAAAACTTACCCGGGCCGGATATGCAGATATTCCGGCATCCGGTGTGGTCGTGGTTTCATCATCCCAGATTACCTGCGCATTCAACCTTGCCGGCGCCGCCCCGGGGGCATGGAATATTGTTGTCACCAACCCCAACGGGCCTTCCGGCACTCTCGCCAACGGGTTCACGGTAGTCGCTGCCATTCCTCCGGTAGCAGCGTTCACCGGAACGCCATTAACGGGTCCGATCCCTCTTACGGTCTCATTTACGGATCAGTCAACCAATATCCCGACATCGTGGTACTGGAACTTTGGGGACGGTCACTATTCGACCCTTAAGAATCCCACCAATACCTATACGTCAGCAGGAAATTATTCCGTGAGCCTGACTGCGACTAATGACTGGGGAAGCAATATTACGTTAAAGTCCGGGTATATCTTTACCTACATTCCGGCAATTGCAAACTTTACCGGGACGCCGACATCCGGGCCCAAATCCCTGACTGTTTCCTTCACTGACCTGTCAACAGGTTCTCCTTTCAGCTTTTACTGGAAATTTGGCGATATCGCCATAGTGAACACTTCGACTGCGCAGAACCCGGGTCACACGTATGATACTGTTGGCGTTTACTCGGTGAACCTGACGGTGGCAAATTCCTACAGCAGCAGTTCTCTCGTCCGAACCGGGTACATCAACGTGACCCAGCCACCTCCGACGGCTTATATCCTCAATACTACCCCTACCTCCGGCCTTCCACCACTTACGGTTTCATGGCTGGGCCTGGCAAGCAATGCCCCGATATCATCATGGCTCTGGAATTTCGGGGATGGGAGTCCCCAGGTGACTACGCAGAATGCGAACCATATATTTACCAGTTCGGGCACCTACAACGTGAGCCTGACCGCAACCAATGCCGGTGGAAGCGGCACTGCCTACCAGCTCATCACTGTCTACTATACCCCTACGTTTACCAGCATAACGCCGAATTCCGGCCCGCTTGCCGGTGGTACCGCAGTAGTAATCCGCGGTACGAATTTTGCTGATGGTGGCGCGTTCGGTGTGACCATCGGAGGCGCAGCAGCGACGAGCGTGGTCCGGGTTAACGCCACTTATATTACCGCAGTCACTCCGGTATCCCCCACAACCGGAGCCAAGGATGTAGTAATTACCAACAATGGTGGCCAGACGGCAACCGGGACGGGAGCATTTACGTATGTGGCACTCCCGACGTTTACCAGTATAACGCCGAATTCCGGCCTACCCGCGGGCGGAACCGCGGTAACGATCGTGGGGACGAATTTTGTATCCGGTGGATCGTTTGGTGTGACCATTGGGGGCATAGCCGCAACGAGCGTGGTCCGGGTCAACTCCACCCATATTACGGCAGTCACTCCGGCGTCCAGTCCTCCAGGTTCAACGGGAGCCAGGAACGTAGTGATTACCAACAATGACGGCCAGACGGCTACCGGTACTAACGCATATACCTATGTGACTCTTCCTCCGACGTTCACCACCATAACGCCGACATCCGGCCCGACTACGGGCGGTACTTCGGTAACGATCATCGGCGGGAATTTTGTATCCGGAGGATCGTTCGGTGTGACCATAGGTGGTGCAGCAGCTACAAGCGTAGTCCGGGTTAGTTCTACCCAGATTACGGCGGTCACTCCCGCCGGCACAGCGGGAGCTAAGAACGTAGTGATCACCAATAATGACGGCCAGACCGCTACCGGTACTAACGCATATACCTACATAGCAGTCCCGACCTTCACCAGCATCACGCCGGCACTCGGTCCGATAGCCGGCGGGACGGCTGTAACAATTACCGGTACGGGCTTTACCGGTGCGACTGCAGTAACCTTTGGTGGTACTGCGGCAACCACATTCACCGTTGTCAGCGGTACTTCGATCACCGCAACGACACCCGCCCATGCAGTCGGAACCTATAACGTAGTAATCACTACACCCGGTGGGACAGCAACTGGTACAGGTGCGTACCATTATTACGTCATTATGTCTTTCACCTCCTCAACCTCCTGGGCAGTGCCGGCAAATGTCAATACCGTTGAATACCTTGTCGTAGCGGGAGGCGGCGGCGGAGGGCGTTATGGCGGTGGCGGCGGCGCTGGTGGATTCAGAACCGGCACATTGACCGGTTTATCCGGTACTCAGACGGTAACGGTTGGTGGCGGTGGAGCCGGGTCAACAAGTTCAACCCTTAAGGGTACAAACGGAGACAACTCTGTATTTTCAACTATTACCGCAACGGGTGGTGGCGGTGGAGGTAGTAGTGGTGACACCGCTGTTTACAGTGGAGCATCAGGAGGTTCCGGTGGTGGTGGCAGTCGGTCAGGTACTGGTGGAACAGGTACTCAGGGAAATAATGGCGGAGCGGGATATGAAAATGGAAACCGTTATCTTGGCGGCGGTGGTGGTGGCAGCGGTGTTGGGGGTACTGCTGCTACTACTACTGTTGCCGGTAATGGAGGAGCAGGAACCGCATCTTCTCTATCAGGTTCATCTGTAACATACGCCGGTGGCGGCGGCGGGGGCTGCAATTCACAGTATACACCCGGTGCTGGCGGTACTGGTGGCGGCGGCGCCGGTGGCGATGGTGCTGTCGGCACTGCTGGAACTGATGGTACCGGAGGTGGTGGTGGCGGCAGTGGCGCTGCCAACAGGGCCGGTGGCGATGGCGGTAACGGTATCATCATCATCAAGTACTATTAATCCCGGATAATGGCCGAATGGTTAGCAAATCGCGGAGAGAAGACTTCCGCTAAAACAAACTGCCAGCATTCCTTTTTTTGTGGGGAAATGCACATCGCATGCTACAGGCTCCCTCCACGCCCCTGTCTCCGTAAAAACCGATTGTTGAAGTTACTGTACTACAGCAATGTTCTTTATTATTCAGATCACATATCCGTTCAGATTTTTTATCAATATTGAAGCAATTTATCAGAATTGCAATCGCTTACGATTCAAAATATTTACGCGGGGAAAAATGAACTTAAGTTGTAACCAAAAGAGATGGATTCCTGTTATTATCCTCATCTTATCAGGAATGTTGCTGGTTGGCGGGGTATCAGCAAGCGAGTTCGGGCCATGGTCTCTGCAGACTGTGGACAGCAACAGTAAGGTTGGAGCGTACTCATCGGTTGCCTTGGATGCTCTGGGCAATCCGGCGATCAGCTACTATGATGAGACGTATAGCGATCTGAAGTATGCCTTCTGGGACGGGAGCACGTGGATCATCTCAACGGTAGACTGTTCCAAAAGTGAGAGCAAAAATAACTGGTTCTTCTGGGACCGGGACCATGACCGGACCCGCGACAGCGATTATATCCGGTGTTTTCACGGAACCGAAAGGGTGGGCAAATACTCGTCCCTTGCCTTTGACAGCAGCGGCAAACCCCGGATAAGTTTCTATGATGAGTCAATGGGTGACCTGAAGTATGCCTCCTGGGACGGGAGCAAATGGGTCATCACAACGGTATACAGTACCGGAAAAGTGGGCGAGTATTCGTCCCTTGCCTTTGATAACAGCGACAAGCCAAGCATCAGTTTCTATGACGGGTCGCACAAGGACCTGATGTATGCCTCATGGAGTGGAACCCGCTGGGTCATCACAACTGTTGATGGCACCAACTATAAAAAAGGACAAAAATGGGGCAACTGGGACGGAGATAACGGCCGGAACCAGGATAAATCCATAAATGTGGGCGAGTATTCGTCCCTTGCACTTGACAGCAGCGGGAATCCGAGGATCAGCTACTATGACGAGTCGAACAAGGACCTGAAATATGCAGCATGGGACGGAACCCGCTGGATCATTACGACTGTCGATGGTACTAACTATAAAAAAGGACAGAAAGGGTGCAACTGGGATGGAGATTACGGCCGGAACCAGGACAAATCCATAAAAGTCGGCAAGTATCCATCCCTCGCACTTGACAGCAGCGGGAATCCGAGAATCAGCTACTATGACGAGTCGAACAAGGACCTGAAATATGCGGCCTGGGATGGAACCCGCTGGGTCATAACAACTGTGGACCGTTCCAAGAGAGTGGGTGAATATGCATCCCTTAAGCTGGATGCGAATGGCGATCCGCGTATCAGTTATTACGATGCATCCCACAGCGATCTGAAATTTGCCGGATGGAGCCGTACAACTTCCCGATGGGTAATAGAGACCGTGGACAGTTCTGGAAAAGTTGGCAGTTTTTCATCTCTTGTACTGGACTCACGGGGAAATCCCGGGATTAGTTACTATGATCAGTCGAACAAGGATCTGAAATATACTGCTGGTACCGGTCACGTGCAACACCCGGCAGCTCCAACCATAACCAGCCTCATCCCGGCAAGTGGACCGGTAGTCGGTGGAACGGTGATTACGATCACTGGCACCGGGTTTACCGGAGCAACTGCCGTTAATTTTGGCACTACAGCCGGTACCAGCCTGACCGTGGCCTCCGCCACCCAACTCAATGTCACCTCTCCCGCCGGTGCAGCAGGTACCGTCAAT